>JAAXUL010000209.1 GCA_013336035.1 Chloroflexales bacterium | reverse complement strand
AGCCAAGCCCCTTCCACAGGTATGTGAAAGGGGCTCGTATCCAGACTCGCCCGCTCATCTTCCAGTGTCGCTGCCGGAATTGGCACCGTGCCGGGGGTGGGTTCACCCGGGGGTTGCCGAGGCTTCATCGGGCCGGTCCCTCTGCCTCTCTGGATAAGCGTGGGTATTCAGTTGTGATGTGGCAGATAATAACCTGATCACACAACTTTGTCAAGTATGCTATATTGACAATATTACCTTGATATATTAAATTTCTTCCACGCCACCGCCCTACTTCCCCGCGCGAGCCTAGCAGGAGCAGTGTGAGCGATGCCCCAGAGTAGCTATCCCCTGGTCTTGACCAACCTGGATCGTGCGCGCTGTGTCGTCGTCGGGGGCGGCGCGGTCGCCGAGCGCAAGGTGGCCGGGCTGCTCGAGGCCGGCGCCCGCCCGCTGGTCATCAGCCCCACCCTCACCATGACCTTGTCGGACTGGTGGCGTACCGGGCGCATCGATCATCTACCACGCGTCTACGAAGCCGACGATCTGGACGGCGCGGCCCTGGTGATTGCCGCCACCAATGACGCAGCGGTGAACCGCCAGGTCGCCGAGGATGCGCGCCGGCGGGGTGTCCTGGTCAACGTTGCCAGCGATCCCGCCGCCGGCAGCTTTCACACCGTGGCCACGGTGCGCCGCGGTGCCCTGCTGCTCACCGTCTCGACCGGCGGGCAGAGTCCGGCGCTGGCCGCGCGGCTGCGCGCCGATCTGGCGGCGCGGTACGGGCCGGAGTATGCCGTGGCGCTGGCGCGAGCGGCATGGCTCCGGACGATCCCGGATGCCGCGCTGGCGCAGCGCACGAAACAGGCCCTGACGAGCTGGCTCTGCTCGGAGCAGGCACTGGGCTGGCTGCGAGAGGGCAGCGATGATCTGGTCGTTGCAACCGTCGAGCGGGCCCTGGCCCACAGCGCAACCGCCAGCGGGGAGGATCGATGAGCCAGGGATTTGTCTCGCTGGTCGGCGCCGGCCCGGGCGACCCGGAGCTGATCACGCTGAAGGGGCTGCGCCGCCTGCGCGCCGCCGAGGTGGTGGTGCACGACGCGCTGATCGGGCGGGAGCTGCTGGAGGAGTGCCGCCCCGACGCGGAGATCATTGATGCGGGCAAGCGGGCCGGCGGCCCGGCCCGCCCGCAGCTGTGGATCAACCGCCTGCTGGTCGAGCGGGCCCAGCGCGGGCAGCAGGTGGTGCGGCTGAAGGGCGGCGACCCCTTCATCTTCGGGCGGGGCGCCGAGGAGGCTGAGGCCCTGGTCGCCGCCGGAGTGGCCTGGGAGGTCGTGCCGGGCGTCAGCTCGGCGGTCGCGGCGCCGGCCTACGCCGGGATCCCGCTGACCCACCGGAGCCATGCGGCCTCGTTTGCGGTGGTCACGGGTCACGAGCCCGCCGACCGGGCCGCGTCGCGCCTGCACTGGCAGGCCCTGGCTCACGGTATCGACACCCTGGTCTTTCTGATGGGCACCGGCCGGCTGGCCGAGATCAGCGCGCGGCTCATCGAGGCCGGCCGCCCGGCCGCGACCCCCGCTGCGGTCGTACGCTGGGGCACCACCGCCGACCAGACGCTGGCCGTCGCGACCCTGGCGACGATCAGCGCGACCGTCGCGCAGGCCGGCATCGCGCCCCCGGCGCTCCTCGTCGTCGGCGATGTGGTGGGACTGCACCAGACCCTGGCCTGGTTCGACCCGGCGCGGGCGCGCCCGCTCACGCTCCCCACGGCGGCCGACTGACCATGGGCCACGCGCTCCTGCTGGCCGGTCACGGCAGCCTGCGCCCCGGCTCCGCGGTGGCGATGATCCGGATCGCCGCCCGGCTCCGCGAGCGTGGAGCGGCGCCGCTGGTGGCCGCCGGCGTGCTCAACTACAGCCGCCCAACCCTGGACGAGGTGGTCCGCCGGCTGGTTGGGCGGGGTGCCTCGGCCATCACGGTGCAGCCCTATTTGCTGGTGCCGGGCTATTTCACCCGGGTCGCGCTCCCGCGCACGCTCGATGCGCTGCGGGCGGCGCATCCCGCCATCGCGTTCGATCAGGCCGAGCCGCTGGGCGCCCACCCCGACCTGGCCGCTCTGGTGCGCCAGCGGGCCGAGGCTGCCGGCGCCGGTCCCGCAAGCGCCGTGCTGCTCGCCGCCCATGGCAGTCCCGACCCCACCGCCAATGTCCCGATCCACGCCGTCGCCGCCATGCTCGCAGACGCGGACGTGTTTGCGGACGTCTCGGTCTGCTATCTCGGGCTCAACGCGCCGGATATCCCTACCGCCTTTGCCGCCCAGGTCGCCGCTGGCGTGCAGCACCTGGTGGTCGTCCCCTATTTCCTCCAGCTGGGCGATCACGTGGCCGAGGATGTGCCCACCGCGCTGGCCGCAGCCCGGCAGGCGCTTCCGGCGGCCCAGATCCAACTCGCGGCACCACTGGGCTACGACCCGCTCCTCGTCGAGGTGCTGCTCGCCCGGGCCGCCGAGCGCTGTCAGGATATATCTTGACAAAGAAGATCATATATATTAAGATTTCTCGCGAGCCGGCTCTGTTTTCACCCTGGTGTGCACTGGTGCACGGACACGACGCCCCGCAGGTCGTGTCCGTCGGTTGTCTGTGAGAATCCTGATGCTCGATTCCCGCTCCACCCGTCCCGCTCCGTGGCCTGACCATGCGATCCAGACGCTCAACACGCGCTTTCGCGAGCGTCCGCCCGAGGAGCTGCTCGGCTGGGCGGCGGAGCACTTCGGGCGGCAGGTGGCCCTGACGGTCAGCTTCGGTGGCGCCGCGGGGATGGTGCTGCTCGACCTGGTCGTCCGGCACAAGCTGCCGATCGCGGTGGTCTTCCTCGACACCGGCCTGCTCTTCCCGGAGACCTACGCCCTGGCTGAAGCTGCGGCGCGCCACTACGGGATCACGATCGAGCGGCGCCAGCCCGGCCTCAGCCTGGAGGCGCAGGAGTGCCAGTACGGCCCGGCGCTCTACGCGCGCGACCCCGACCACTGCTGCACGATCCGCAAGGTCACCCCGCTGCGCGAGGCCCTACACCCCTACGAGGCCTGGATCAGCGGCATCCGCCGCGACCAGACCGCCCAACGCGCCACGACCGAGCCGGTCCAGTGGAGCGTGAAGCACGGCCTGCTCAAGCTCAGCCCCCTGGCGGCATGGAGCGAGCGCGAGGTCTGGGCCTACCTGAGCTCCCACCAGGTGCCCTACAACCCACTGCTCGACCAGGGCTACCCAAGCCTCGGCTGCGCGCCCTGTACCCACCCGGCCGGCGCCGATGCGCCGCGTGATGGCCGCTGGAGCGGCTCTGCCAAGACTGAGTGCGGGCTCCACCTGGAGCTGTAGAGGAGTCATATGCCGACGCAGAGTCTGATCCCGCCCCACGGCGGCGCCCTGGTCGACCGGGTCCTGCGCGGGGCGGCCCGCGAGGCGGCCATCGCCCGCGCCCAGCGTGCGCCCCGGATCACGCTGAGCGAGCTTGGCCTCGCCGACCTCGAGCTGATCGCCACCGGGGTCTTCAGCCCGCTGACGGGCTTTCTTGGCCGCGCCGACTACGAGCGGGTGGTCGCTGAGGCCCGCCTCGCCGACGGCACCCTCTGGCCCATCCCGATCACCCTGCCGGTCAGCGAGGCCGAGGCGGCCCAGCTGCGCGAGGGTGAGCCGGTCGCCCTCTACGCCCCCGACGGCCGGCTGGTGGGCCTGCTGGAGCTGGGCGAGCGCTACGCGGCCGACCCGGCGCGCGAGGCCGCCGAGGTCTACCGCACGACCGACCCGGCCCACCCAGGGGTCGCGCGCCTCTATGCCCAGGGGCCGGTGCTGCTCGGCGGCGCCATCTGGCTGATCAACCAGCTCGTGAGCCCCTTCCCGGCCCTGCGTCTGACCCCGGATGAGAGCCGGCGCGCCTTCGCCGAGCGGGGCTGGCGCACGGTGGTGGGCTTCCAGACCCGCAACCCGGTCCACCGGGCCCACGAGTACATCCAGAAGGCCGCCCTCGAGCTGGTCGACGGCCTCTTCCTCCACCCGCTGGTGGGCGCCACCAAGGACGACGACCTGCCGGCCGCCGTGCGCGTGCGCTCTTACGAGGTGCTGCTGCAGGGCTACTACCCGGCCACGCGGACGCTGCTGGCGGTCTTTCCGGCGGCCATGCGCTACGCTGGCCCCCGCGAGGCTCTGCTCCACGCGATCGCCCGCCAGAACTATGGCTGCACCCACTTCATCGTCGGGCGCGACCACGCCGGGGTCGGCAGCTACTACGGCACCTACGACGCCCAGCGCATCTTCGACACCCTGCGCCCCGGCGATCTTGCGATCACGCCGCTGCGCTTCGAGCACACCTTCTACTGCCGCACCTGCGCCGGCGTCGCCTCGTCGCGCACCTGCCCCCACGAGCCCAGCCATCATCTGACCCTGAGCGGGACCAAGGTGCGTGAGCTGTTGCGGGCGGGCGAGGCGCCGCCGCCTGAGTTCACCCGCCCCGAGGTTGCCCGTGTGCTGATCGAGGCCCTCCGGGCGGCGTAGGCTGCCCATATTGTTCCAGATGGTCCATTGCCGAAAGAGGGAGGCCCAATGAACCTGCAACGCATGCGCCCGCTCCGCCTGCTCGCCCTGCTGCTCCCGCTGCTCGTGGTCGCCGCCTGTGGCCAGAGCGCCCCCGCCGCCCCGCCGCCGCCTGCCGCCGCCACAGCGGCCCCCGCCGCCGCGGCCACCACCGCGCCAACAGATGCTCCGGCCGCCGCGACCACCACTGCGCCAACCACTGCCGCCGAGGTTGCGCCCGCCACGCTGCGCCTGGCCTACTTCCCGAACCTGACCCACGCCCCGGCCCTGGTCGGCACCGCCAAGGGCACCTTTCAGGAGGCCCTCGGCCCCAATGTCACCCTCGACCTCAAGACCTTCAACGCCGGCCCGGCCCTGATCGAGGCCCTCTTCGCCGGCGAGATCGACATCGGCTACATCGGCCCCAACCCGGCGATCAACGGCTACGTCAAGAGCAACGGCGAGGCCCTGCGCATCATCGCCGGGGCCACCAGCGGCGGCGCCGCCTTTGTCGTTCGCCCTGAGGCCAATATTAAGGGTCCCGCCGACCTCGCCGGCAAGAAGCTCGCCACGCCGCAGCTCGGCAATACCCAGGACGTGGCTCTGCGCTATGTGGTGAAGGAGGCCGGCCTCAAGACTGCCGATGAGGGCGGCGATGTGACGATCCTGCCCACCCAGAACCCCGACATCCTGACCCTCTTCCAGAAGGGCGAGATCGACGGGGCCTGGGTGCCCGAGCCCTGGGCCACGCGCCTCGTCCAGGAGGCCGGCGGCGCGATCCTTATCGACGAGCGTGAGCTTTGGCCCGACGGCCAGTTCGTCACCACCCACGTGATCGTCAGCAAGCAGTTCCTCGATGAGCGGCCCGACCTGGTCGAGGCCTTCCTGCGCGGCCACGTGGCCGCGGTGGAGTACGTGAACACGAATCCCGAGGAGGCGCTGACCCTGGTGAACCAGGAGATCGAGCGTATCACCACCAAGCCCCTGCCCCAGGCAGTGCTGGAGCAGGCCAGCAAGACCCTGGCGTTCACCTACGACCCGCTGGCGAGCAGCCTGTTCACCTCGGCCGACCACGCCTTCGAGCTGGGCTTCCTGGGCGACAGCAAGCCCGACCTGAGCGCGATCTACGCCCTCGACCCGCTGAACAAGGTTCTGGCCGAGCAGGGCCTGGAGCCCATCGTGCTGCCCTGAGCTAGCGGTCCGCGAGGAATGCTCATCGAGGAACGCTCATCTCTGCTAGTATTGTCGCCTCGATGAGCACGCTTCGCGGATCATGCCGGCGGTGTACGGAGAGCGAGCGAGGCCCCGGCAGCAGCAGCAGCGCGCTGCCGCAGGCTACCGCCCACCTCGTAGGAGGCGTTGATGGTTGAGCGCACCGTTGGCGAAGGGCTGTCTGTGGCCACCGATAGTAGTATCAGCTCGGTTCGCCCCAATCCTGGCGGGATCCCGCTGCGCATCGTGGGCGTCAGCAAGACCTTCGTGTCGCGCGGGCGCAGCGTCGAGGCGCTCAAGCCCGTCGATCTGGAGATCAGCGCCGGCGAGTTCGTCTGTCTGCTCGGGCCGAGCGGCTGCGGCAAGTCCACCCTGCTCAGCATCGTGGCCGGGCTCGAGCCCGCCACAGGTGGCGCCGTCTGGGCGGGCGAGCGGGAGGTGCGCGGCCCCGGCACCGACCGGGTGCTGCTCTTCCAGGAGGCGGCCCTTTTCCCCTGGCTCGACGTGCAGCGCAACGTCGAGTTCGGCCTGCGCCAGGCCGGCGTCGCTGCCGGCGAGCGGGCCACGATCGCCCGACGTTTCATCGAGCTGGTCCACCTCGGCGGCTTCGAGCACAGCTTCATCCACCAGCTCTCGGGCGGCATGCGCCAGCGGGCGGCCCTGGCGCGGGCCCTGGCAATCGACCCCGCCGTGCTGCTGATGGACGAGCCCTTCGGCGCCCTCGATGCCCTCACCCGCGACCGGCTCCAGATCGAGCTGGAGACGATCTGGGCCACCACGGGCAAGACCATCCTCTTCGTCACCCACAACGTGCGCGAGGCGGTGGCCCTGGGCGACCGGGTGCTGGTCTTCTCACCCCGTCCGGGCCGGATCGTGCGCGAGTTCGCGATCGACCTGCCGCGCCCGCGCCGGCTCGAGGACCACGCCCTGGTCGATCAGACCGCCGCGATCCTGGACGTGCTCCACACGGCCGGCGAGGGGCCGGAGGGAGGACCTCATGGCCAGTGAGACGCTACGAACGGCTCCTCGCTCGCTCGGGCTACGCCGCGAGGCCCTGCTGCCCTGGGTGCGCCGGCTGGTCTTCTACATGGCGCTGCTTGGGCTCTGGGAGCTGGTGGCCCGCCTGGGGATCTGGCCGCCCTACCTGCTCCCCGGGCCGATCACGGTGGTCGAGACCCTGCTCGAAGGCCTGCGCAAGGGCGCCTTCATCACCGCCACGCTGGTGAGCCTGCGCCGCCTGGCGATCGGCTACAGCCTCTCGCTGGCCCTCGGGCTGACCCTGGGGCTGCTGATCGGGCGGGTCAAGGTGCTGGACGAGACCCTGGGCTCGCTGGTGTTGGGCATGCAGGCCCTGCCGAGTGTCTGCTGGCTGCCCCTGGCCATCCTCTGGTTTGGGCTGAGCGAGCGGGCGATCATCTTCGTGGTCGTGCTGGGGGCGCTCTTCTCGATTACGCTGGGCGTCGAGGCGGGGGTGAAGAACACGCCGCCGCTGTACCTCAAGGCGGCGCGCAACCTGGGGGCGCGCGGGCCGGCGCTCTACACCCAGGTCGTGCTGCCGGCGGCCCTCCCGGCCATTCTCAGCGGGCTGAAGCAGGGCTGGTCGTTCGCCTGGCGCTCGCTGATGGCCGGTGAGCTGCTCTACTTCACCCTGAGCCTGGGCAACCTGCTCCAGACGGGGCGCGACCTGAACGACGCGGCCCAGGTGATGGCGGTGATGCTGCTGATTGTGATCGTCGGCGTTAGCCTTGACCAGCTGATCTTTGCCCCGGTCGAGCGTCGTGTACGTGAGCGCTGGGGCCTCGCGGGAACGTAGTAGCGTAGAACACCGCATTGCCGCAACGAGCACGTCTTCATACGGAGGGAGTACCGATGACCGCTGGCTTCACGATCTGGTTCACCGGCCTCTCGGGGGCCGGCAAGAGCACCCTGGCCGAGATCCTCGAGCGCGAGCTGCGCGACCGCGGTCGCCGGGTCGAGGTGCTCGACGGCGACGTGGTGCGGACCCACCTCTCGAAGGGCCTCGGCTTCTCGCGCGAGGACCGCGACACCAACATCCGCCGCATCGGCTGGGTCTGCGAGGTGCTGACCCGCAATGAGGTCGTGGCGATCGCGGCGGCGATCTCGCCCTTCCGCGCGGTGCGCGACGAGGTGCGCGCGCGCGTCGGGCGCTTCGTCGAGGTGTTCGTCGATGTCCCCCTTGAGACGGCCATCGCCCGCGACGTGAAGGGGCTCTACGCCAAGGCCCTGGCCGGCGAGATCGCCCAGTTCACCGGGGTCAGCGACCCCTACGAGCCCCCGCTCAGCCCCGAGGTAACGATCCGCAGTGCCGAGGAGCCGCCCGCGGCCAGCGCCGCGCGTATCCTCGCTACGCTGGAGGAGCTGGGCTACCTGGAGTCACACCGGCAGCTCGCCGCCGACTGAGACCTGGAAACTGGAGTAGATGATGAGCATTGCCGACCCCTCGAAGGCGGTCTCCCACATCGAGGAGATCAAGCTGGCGAACCCTGGCCTGGGCGGGGTGCTGCTGGAGGAGCTCGCGGACGAGCGCCGTCCCAGCCTGAGCGACGCGGCCGAGGTGCTGCTGAAATTCCACGGCAGCTACCAGCAGGAGGACCGCGACCAGCGCCAGGCCCGCAAGAAAGCTGGCCTCGAGCGCGCCTGGCAGTATATGGTGCGCACCCGCACCCCCGGTGGCCGCCTGACCGCGGCGCAGTACCTCCTGGCCGACGAACTGGCCACCACCTATGCCAACGGCACCCTGCGCCTCACCACCCGCCAGACCATCCAGTTCCACGGCATCGGCAAGGCGAACCTCAAGCCGCTGATCAAGGCCCTGAACGAGCGCCTGGTGACCACCTACGCCACCTGCGGCGATGTGGTGCGCAACGTTGTCACCTGCCCGGTGGCCGACCTGCTGCCCGGTCACCACTATGACCTCCAGGCTCTGGCCCGCCAGATCAGCGACCACTTCCTGCCGGAGAGCAGCGCCTACTACGAGCTCTGGCTCGACGGCGAGAAGGTGCTGGCCGACGGCAAGAAGGTGCGGGTGACGCCCACCCGTGACGAGTCGTTCTACGGCCCGACCTATCTGCCGCGCAAGCACAAGCTGGCCCTTGGGCTGCCCCACGACAACTGCGTGGACCTCTTCACCCACGACCTGGCGCTGGAGGCGGTGGTGGACGGCGCGGCCCTGCGCGGCTTCAACCTGCTCGCCGGCGGCGGGCTCGGCAGCACCCACGGCAAGGCCGAGACCTTCCCGCGCCTGGGCGACCGGGTCGGCTTCCTGCCGCCCACGCAGGCCCTGGCCGTGCTCGAGGCCGCCAGCGCGATCTACCGCGACGAGGGCGACCGCAGCAACCGCAAGCACGCCCGCCTGAAGTATGTGCTGGCCGAGCGGGGCGTGGCGTGGTTCCGCGCCGAGCTGGCCCGCCGCCTGGGCTGGGCGCTGGGCGATCCGGTCGAGGTCGGCCCCTACGCCGCTCACGACCACCTGGGCTGGCACGCCCAGGCCGACGGCAACTGGCTGGTCGGCGTCTGGGTCGAGAGCGGGCGGGTCAAGGACGAGGGCGCGCGCCGGGTCCGCTCAGGGCTGCGTGCCATCGTCGCGCAGACCGGCGCCGAGGTGCGTCTGACCGCCCAGCAGAACATCGTCCTGGCCCAGATCACGCCCGCCGATCGGCCGCGGGTCGAGGCCCTGATCGCGGAGTACGGGCTGGCCACGCAGGCGGGCGAGGCCGGGCTGACGCCGCTCCGTCGCGGCGCGCTGGCCTGTCCCGCGCTGCCCACCTGCGGGCTGGCGGTGGCCGAGGCCGAGCGCTACCTGCCGGAGCTGCTGGGCGCCCTGGAGGCGCGTGGCCTGGGCGGCGAGCGGGTGGACATCCGCCTGAGCGGCTGCCCGAACAGCTGCTCGCGCCCGCCGACGGCCGAGATCGGGGTGATCGGGCGCAGCCTGGGGCGCTACCACGTCTATGTAGGCGGCAGCCCGGGTGGCACGCGGCTGGCCCGCCTCTACCAGGCCGAGGTCACGGCGGCGGAGCTGCCCGCGGTGCTGGGCGATCTGCTGGCGCGCTGGCGCGAGGCGCGCGACCCTGGCGAGGCCTTCGGCGACTGGGCCACCCGCGCCGGCCTTGGCCAGGGCTGGCACGCCGAGAGAGGTCGGGGTGATGACTGAGACCCTGTAGATTGACTACTAATCTACTACGATAACTTGACAATCTGCCGGGATGGCACTACGATTCACTTCAGGCCCACCGCTACGTTTGAGCAGAAGGAACCCGTATGGCCGTCACCGCTGATCACGCGACCGCCGGCACGGCAGCCCGTTTCGACCGCACCGCGCTGAAGGTCAACCAGGCCGCGATCATTACGCTGCTGCTGATCGCCTTTGTCGTCAATCTGCCCTGGCTGGTGGCCCTGGTCGCCGCCGTGATGGCCCTGGGCACCGCCAGCCCGCAGCTGGCCCTGTTTCAGCGGCTGTACCGCGACGTGCTGCGGCCGGCCGGGCTGCTGCGGCCGGACCTGCACGCCGAGGAGGCCGCGCCCCAGCGCTTCGCC
>JAAXUL010000208.1 GCA_013336035.1 Chloroflexales bacterium | reverse complement strand
GCGCCCATGCTTCGTACAGACGCGCCCATGCTTCGTACAGACGCGCCCATGCTTCGTACAGACGCGCCCATGCTTCGGGCAGACGCGCCCAGGGCGCCTGGCCCTACTCGTTGCGCAGGGCCTTGATCGGGTCGAGGCGGGCGGCGCGCATGGCGGGGAAGAGCCCGAAGAAGATACCGACGCCGGCCGAGATCGAGGTCGCCAGCACGATCGAGAAGAGCGAGACGCTGGCCCGGATCGTCGGGTCCTGCGAGATCGCGTAGAGGATGAAGGTGCCGCCGAACGAGAGCAGGTAGCCCAGGCCGATCCCGATCACGCCGCCGGAGACGCAGAGCACGATCGCCTCGATCAGGAACTGCCACATAATATCGCGGCGGCGCGCGCCCACCGCCTTGCGCAGCCCGATCTCCCTGGTGCGCTGGGCCACGCTCACCAGCATAATATTCATAATGCCGATGCCGCCCACCAGCAGCGAGATGCCGCCGATCGTGCCCAGGAAGGCGCTGAAGCCCACGGTCACCGCGCGGAACTGCGAGGCCAGCTGGGTCGGGTTGGTGACCGAGAAGTCGTTGGGCTGGTAGGTCAGCCGGTGCTCGTCGCGCAGCACCGCCGTCACCTGGCGGATGGCCTCGTCCATCGCGTTGACGTCGCGCACCTTGACCGTCATGCTCGACACATCGACCCGCTGGTCTACCTCGTTGCGGAAGAGCCGGTCGCGCGCGGTGCTGTAGGGCAGGTAGATCTGCTCGCCGGGGTCGCCAAAGCGCCCGATCGCCCCGGCCACATTGTTCTGCTTGGTCGTCGAGACGCCGACCACCTCGAGCCGCACGCCGTTCACGCTGATGCGCCGGCCCACCGCGCCCTCGATGCCCCCGAACAGGGTGCTCGCCACGGTGTCGCCGATCACGGCCACGCGCGCGCTCGCCCGCTCCTCGCCGTCGGTGAACCAGCGCCCGTCGCCGAGCTCCTGGTCGCCGATCTCGAAGTAGGTGGGCGTCACGCCCTTGATCCCAAACAGGTAGCGCTCGCCCCCGGCGCTCGCCGCGCCGTTGCGGCTCAGCTCGATCACCACATACGCCACGGCCGGCGCGCGGCCGGGCTGCATGATCGCCGCGGCGTCCGCCGCCGTCAGGCGCGGCAGGATCGTCTCGTCCTCGTCGTTGCTGTCTACCTGCGGATTGACATAAAATGTGCCCACGCCGAGCGAGTTGAACTCGGCGTCGATATAGCGCGAGTAGCCCTCGCCGATGGCGAGCAAGCCCACCACCGCGCCCACCCCGATAATGATGCCGAGCATGGTCAGCAGCGCCCGCAGCTTGTGGCTCATCATCGAGCGCCAGGCGACCTGGAACGATTCGATCAGTGACATACTGTGCCTACTCGGTTCGTAGGGCCTCAATCGGGTTGAGGCGCGCCGCCTGCAGGGCCGGGAAGAAGCCGAAGACAACCCCGATCGCCGCGGCGATGCCCGTGGCCAGCAGGATATTGCCCAGGCTTACCGTGGCCACCGCGCCCTCGGCGTTGAACAGGTTGACCAGCAGCAGGGTGCTGACCAGCGAGAGGGCGAAGCCGAGCAGGATGCCCAGCCCGCCGCCGACCAGACAGAGCACCAGGGCCTCGATCAAGAACTGCATCAGGATATCGCGCCGCTTCGCGCCCACGGCCTTGCGCAGGCCGATCTCGCGCGTACGCTCGGTGACGCTCACCAGCATAATATTCATGATCCCGATCCCGCCGACGATCAGCGAGATGCCAGCCACCAGGCCGAGGAAGGTGTTGAAGGCGCCGATCACGCTGTTGACCTGGGCGGCGATCTGGTCGGGGTTGATGATCGTGAAGTCGTTGTCCTGGTAGGTCAGCCGGTGCTGCTCGCGCAGGATCGCCGTCACCTGGTCGATAGCCGGCTCAATCTCGTCTACGCTGCGGGCCTTCACGGTCATGATCGAGACGTTGATATCGTCGCTGGTCTGGTTGCGGTAGAGCCGGCTGACGCCGGCGCTGTAGGGGATGAAGATCGCCTCGGCCGGGTCGGCCCCGATGCTGAACGAGCCGGGCTCGGTGACCAGGACGCCGACCACCTGGAAGCCGACCCCGTTCAGATTGAGGCGCTGGCCCACGGCGGCCTGGGCGCTGCCGAAGAAGCGCTCGGCCACCAGCCTGCCGATCACGGCCACGCGCGCCCGCTGCTGGTCGTCCTCGGCGCTGAGCAGCCGGCCGGGCCCCAGCTCCTGCGGCGTCACCGTAAACCACTCGGGGTTGACCGCGCGCACATCGTAGGTGAAGCGCTTGCCGCCGGCGCTGACCTGGGCGTTGCCGCTGAACTCGATCGCGACGCCCTCGACCGCGGGGGCGCGGCCGGGCGCGCGGAGGGCCTGGGCGTCGTCGGCGGTCAGGCGAGCGGCTGTGAGCGCGTCGATCTTGTTGCTGTCGACAAACGGCGCCACGTAGAAGTTGCCCGCGCCGAGCTGGGCGAACTGCCCGTCGAGAAAGCTCCTGAAGCCATTGCCCATGGCCAGCATGCCGATCACGGCGCCCACGCCGATCACGATGCCGAGCATGGTCAGGGCCGCCCGCAGCTTGTTGGTGAAGAGCGCCCGGAAGGCGATCCGGAACGACTCGAACAGGTTCATGAGGGGTGCCCCTACGCGCTGGCCGGCGCCTCCACAGCCTCACCGGCGTGGATGCGATCCTTGACCGGGTCGTCGCCGGCGATCACGCCGTCGCGCACGCTGATGATCCGCTCGGCGTGCTGGGCCACATCGTGCTCGTGGGTGACCAGGATGACCGTGATGCCCTGCTCGCGGTTGAGCCGCTGGAAGATGCCCATGATCTCCTCGCCCGTGCGCGTGTCGAGGGCGCCGGTGGGCTCGTCGGCCATGATAATGCGCGGCTCGTTCACCAGGGCCCGGGCGATCGCCACGCGCTGCTGCTGGCCGCCCGAGAGCTCATTGGGCTTGTGGTGCATGCGCTCGACCATGCCCACGGCCGCCAGGGCCGCCTTCGCCCGCTCGTGGCGGTTGCCGCCCTTGCCCCCGTAGAGCATGGGCAGCTCGACGTTGCGCAGGGCCGAGGTGCGCTGGAGCAGCATGTACTGCTGGAAGACGAAGCCTATCTTCTGGTTCCTGATCCCGGCCAGCTGGTTATCGTTGAGCTCGGCCACGTTGACGCCGTCGAGCAGGTACTCGCCGCCCGAGGGCTGGTCGAGGCAGCCGACGATATTCATCAGGGTGCTCTTGCCGCTGCCCGACGGCCCCATGATCGCCACCATCTCGCCCTGGCGGATGGTCAGCGACACCCCCCGCAGCGCGTGGACCTCCACGTCGCCCATGGTGTACACCTTGGTCAGCTCTTTGACGACGATCAGTTCGCTCATATGCCTCTCTCGCCCCTAGCGCGGCGGCCCCGATGGGTTGAATGTGCTGACCACGTCCTGCACGAGCACCTTATCGCCCGCGCTCAGGCCGCTGACGATCTCGACGAACTCGCTGTTGCTGAGGCCGATCGTCACCGCGCGGCGCTCGCCGGGGAGGGCGGCCGTCTGCCCGGGCGCCGTGGGCTGGGGCTGCTGGGTGGGGCTCGGCACCAGCACAAAGCTCTGGCCGCCCTCGGCCCGCACAGCCCGCCGCGGCACCAGCACCACGCCCTGCTTCTCCTCGGTGATGATCTCGATCACGGCGGTCATGCCGGGGCGCACGCCCACGCTCTCCTGGTCGATGGTCACGGTGACCTCGTAGGTGGTGGTGCCCGTGTCGCTGCGGGTCGCCAGGGGCGCCACATTGGTCACCGTGCCGCCGAAGGTCTGCCCGGGGATCGCGTCCAGGTCGACATTCACGCGCTGGCCCTCCTTGACCTGGGCGATGTCCAGCTCGTCCACGGGCAGGTCGACGTGGAAGCTGCTCAGGTCGACCAGGGCGATGATCGCGGTGGCGTCGGCCGGCTCGCCCACGCGCATATCGACGCGCGCGACGGTGGCGGCGAAGGGCGCCGTCAGCGTGCCCAGGGCGAGGCTGCGCTGGGCGAGCTTCAGCGAGACCTCGGCGCGGGCCACGGAGGCCTGGCGCGTGGTGAGGTCGCTGGCCGTGGGGTCGGCGAGCAGCTTGTCGAGCCCGGCCTGGGCGATCTTGATGTTCGAGGCCTGGGCGGCCAGCTCGCTCTGGTGCTGGGCGCCCGTCAGCTGGCCGAGCTTGGCCTGGGCGCGCTCGACGGCGGCGCGGGCGTCGGCCAGATCCTCGGCCTTCGCGCCGCCGACCACCTTGGCGCGGGCCTCGATGGCGCTCTTCAGCTCGGCCTCGCGGGCGGCCAGGGTGTTGATCTCCTCCTGCTTCGCCTGGTCGTAGGCGGTCTGAGCGGTCCTCAGGGCCGCCTCGGCGTCATCCACGGCGCGCTGGGCCTGGGCCTCCTGGTCCTTGCGCTCCTGGGACAGGTCGCCGGGCAGCTTCTCGAGCTCGCGGTTCTCCCAGTAGATCCGGCTGTACTCGTCCTGGGCGTTGCGCAGGGCGTTGGCGCGGGTCTCGAGATCGACGCGGGCCTGCTCCTTGGCGGCGCTCAGGCTGACGCGGGCATTATCGAGGTTAGACTGGGCGCTCTGCACCTGCTCGGTGGCGCTGGCGAGCTCGTCGCTGGCGGGCCCGGCCTCGAGGCGGGCCAGGCGAGACTTCGCGGCGGCGAGGTCGGCGCGGGCGGCCTCGATATCGGCCGGGCTGACGGTGCTGGCGGTCTGGGTGTACTGGCTGCGGGCCTGCTCGACCCGCGCCTTCGCCTCGGCGATCTCTTGCGCGGTGGCGCCGGTGAGCAGGGCCTCGAGGTCAGCCTGGGCCTGGCGCAGGTCGGCCTCGGCCTGCTCGACCTGCAGCTGGAGGCCGGCGGTGTCGATGCGGGCCAGGGGCTGGCCCTGCTTGGCCGTGTCGCCGGGCTCGACCAGGATGGCGGCCACGGTGCCGTCGGACTCAAAGCGCAGCTCGGCCTCGGCCTGGGGCTCGACATTGCCGGTGGCGCTGACCGTGGCGGCAATGCTGCCGCTGGTGGCCTCGACGGTCTGCCAGCCCTCGGGCAGGCTGCCGGGGGCCGGGCCGCGGGGCGCCAGGGCGAAGGCGGCCGCCGCGAGGGCGGCGAGGGCCAGGACGACGCCGCCGATAATCAGGGCCAGGCGTCGCCCGTTTCGGTTTCGCTTGCGTGGGGTGGCCGTCGAAGCCATCGTGCGCGCTCCTTCGAAGGCTGCTGCTCGTTCGTGCAAGGGAGAGGGCCGCGTAGGGCGGCCCCCTATGATCTGCTGCTCCTCCAAGTATCTCAGAAAAGACGCGCCCGCGCATCCCGCTGTTGCACGAGTCCGCGCAACTGCTCTGGTGAGAGGCCGTCGTCCTAAAGAAGGACGCCCCGCTACAGCCTGGCGGCGCCGGTGGCCCTATTCAGGGCCCGGATCGCCTCCCACACCTGGTCGGCGGGCGCAGGCCGCGCGAAGAGGAAGCCCTGGGCCTCGTTGCAGCCGAGGTCGCGCAGCAGCCCGCGCTGCTCGGGCGACTCGACGCCCTCGGCGACCACGTCCAGGCCCAGGCTATGGGACAGGGCGATGATCGCCTGCACGAGGGCCACCGGCCCATCGCCGGGCCCGCCGAGGGCGCGCACGAACGAGCGGTCGATCTTCAGGGCGTCGACGGGGAAGCGTTGCAGATAGGCCAGGGACGAGTAGCCGGTGCCGAAATCGTCGATCGAGACCCGGACCCCCATCGCCCGCAGCTGTTTGATATGCAGCGCGCTGCCCTCGGGGTCGCGCATCAGCACGCTCTCGGTGATCTCGAGGTCGAGCCACTGCGGCTCGAGGCCGGTCTGCCGCAGGGCCGCGGCCGAGCGCTGCACCACATCGTCGCGCTCGAACTGCCCGGCCGAGATATTCACGCCGATCCGCATGGGCGGCAGGCCCGCGCGCTGCCACTCGGCTGCCTGGCGGCAGGCCTCATAGATAACCCAGGCGCTGATGCGCGCCATCAGGTGGCCCTCCTCGGCGACGGGGACGAAGTCGGCCGGCGCGATCATGCCCCGCTCGGGGTGCCGCCAGCGGATCAGCGCCTCGACGCCCACCACCCGGCCGGTCACGAGGCTGATCTGGGGCTGGTAGTGCAGCTCGAACTGCTGCTGGTCGATCGCCCGCCGCAGCTGGTTCCCCACCTCGAGGCGCACCGCCATCGCGCGGCCCAGCTCGGGCACGAACCAGCTCACGCTGTTGCGGCCAACCGCCTTGGCCCGGTACATCGCGTTATCGGCGTGCTTGAGCAGCGTCGTCGCGTCGGTGGCGTCGCCCGGGAAGAGGCTGATGCCCACGCTCGCGCTGATAAACAGCTCGTGCCCATCGAGCGTGATCGGCTCCTCGAGCACGCTCAGCATGCGGCGGGCGGCCCGCACGGCCTCCTCGGCGCTGCCCGTGCCGGCCAGGATGAGCGTGAACTCGTCACCGCCCATGCGCGCCAGCACATCGTCGGCGCCGACCGAGCGTCGCAGGCGCTCGGCGACGTGGGCCAGCACATCGTCGCCCGCAGTGTGGCCGAGCGCGTCATTGATATGGTTGAAGCGGTCGAGGTCGAACACGCAGAGGGCGAAGCGCTCGCCGCGGGCGTGCGCCCGGCTGATGCGCTCCTCGAGCCGATCGGAGAAGAAGAAGCGGTTGGGCAGGCCGGTCACCAGGTCGTAGCGGGCATGGTAGTCGAGCAGCTGCTCGGCGTACTTGCGGTCGGTGATCAGCGAAAGGGTGAAGACGACCTGGCGGGGCAGGCCGTCGGCGCCGCGGCTCAGCACCACGGCCCGGCTGTGGACCCACTCGATGCCGCCGTCACGTCGCCAGAAGCGATACTCGGCCTCGTCGTAGCTGGCCGCCTCGGGGCGTGCGGTGCTGATGCGCTCGCAGTGCGCGATAACGGCCGCGCGGTCGTCCCGGTGGACGAGGCCGACCATCGTCGGGGCGACCTCATCATGCTGGTAGCCGCAGAACTCCTCACGGTTGAAGAAGCTCACCCGGCGCTCGGGCAGCTCGATCACCCAGGTCGCCTCGGGGGCGGCGTCGATCAGCTGGTGGAAGCGCTGCTCGCTCGCGCGCAGGTCGAGCTCGGCCCGCTTCTGCCGGCTGATATCGTGGCCCACGGCGTAGAGCAGAGCGCTGTGCTGGTCGCGCGTGATATGCCACCCGAGCCAGCGATGGTCGTTGCCCGCGGTGCGCAGGCGGGCCTCGAAGGCTACGGCGTCGGCGCCGCCGGCCAGCCGGGCGAGCTCAGACTCTACCAGGGGGCGATCGTCCGGGTGGGCCAGATCGGCCAGCGAGGCCAACACCAGATCGCCGGGGCCAATGCCGAGGCATGGGGTCCAGGCCTGATTCAGATCGAGGATCCGCCCGGCCTGGTCGATAATGGCCAGCAGGTCGAGGGTGAGCCAAAAGAAGCGGGTGCGGCGAGCTACCTCGCCCGCATCGACTGGTACAGCCAGGCGCCGGTCGAGGCCTGGCGGTGGTACCAGACATTTATTGAGCATATCGCGGCTCGGCTGCTTCATTGGCGTCCTGACCCGCGTCAAGGGCGGTTCTGTCGAGCGGTAGCCGGCACGGGGCTACCGTCGCTGCTTGATCCTACGTGTCATATTACACCCCTAGCGCAAGGTCTGCTGCGGCGAAGCCGGCCGCGACGATACTCTCGACATCGATCTGAAACAGCCGGTAGAGGTCATCGCGGGCGCCCGACTGGCCAAACCGATCAACGCCGAGGGCGGTGAGGGGCGCGCCAGAGACGCCGCCGAGCCAGGCCAGGGCGTGCGAGGCCCCGTCGTGGACGGTCACGATGGGCGCGCGGGCCTCGTCGGGCGGGATGAGCCAGGCCAGGGGCGCGGCCGGGCCGGGTCCCCCGGCGCGCCAGCGCTCGTAGAGGCGCCGGGCGCTGGTCAGGTTGAGCACATTGGCCGCCACGCCCTCGCGCCGCAGGTAGGCCGCCGCGGCCACGGCCTCGGGGATGAGCGCCCCGGAGGCGGCGATCTGCACGACGGGGGCGCGCGGGTGGTCGTCATAGTCGCGCCGGTCGATCAGCCGGTAGCCGCCCAGCAGGGCCTGGCGGCGCAGCTCGTCGGCGCCGAGGCGGCGCAGGGCCGGCTCGAGCAGCCCCTGGTCGATCGGGCGCGTCGAGAGGCGCAGGTAGGTGGCGCGCCCGCCCTCGCGGTCGCAGCACTGGCGCAGGCCCTCGAGCAGGGCCCAGGCCAGCTCTTGCGCGAAGCAGGGCTCGAAGCTCAGCAGGTTGGGCAGCTCGATCCCCAGCGAGGGCGTGACCGTAGACTGGTGGGCGCCGCCCTCGGGGGCCAGGGTGATGCCCGAGGGGGTGCCGGCCACGATATACTTCGCGCCCGAGTAGAGCCCGTAGATAAAAGCGTCGAGGCCCCGGCACACGAACGGGTCGTAGACCGTGCCGATCGGCAGCATCGGCTCGCCGATCAGCTCGTGCGCGAGGCCGAACATAGCCAGCAGCATGAACAGGTTCATCTCGGAGATGCCCAGCTCGATATGCTGGCCGGCGGGGCCGCGCTTCCAGCGCAGCAGCCGGTAGACCTCGGCGCTCTCGAAGTCGGGCTCGTCGCGCGGGGCGAAGACGCCGGTCTTATTGATCCAGCCGGCCAGGTTGGTCGAGACCGACACATCGGGCGAGGTCGTGACGACGCGCTCGCCCAGGCCCGGGATCTCGGCCAGGCGCATCAGCGCCCGCCCGAAGGTCTCCTGGGTGCTCGTCTGGCCGGTGGTGGGCAGCTCGAGGTCGGCGGGGATGCTCGCGGCGAGGGCGGCCAGCGGTGGCCGGGCGGCGGCGGGCTGGCCGTACAGGCGGGCGGCGGCGGCGGCGCACAGGCGCCCCGCCGGGGAGGCGGGGTCAAAGGCGGCCCACTCATCGTCGGCCGGCGCGCCGAGGGCCTCGCGCAGCCCCGCGATCTGCTCGGCGCTGAGCAGCTGCGAGTGATTGAGCGGGTGGCCGGCGATGGGCAGGCCCCAGCCCTTGATCGTATAGGCGAAGATAACCGTGGGGCGGCGGGGCTCGGCGTCGGCAAGGGCCAGGACATCGATCAGCTCCTCGAGATCGTGGCCGCCCAGGTTGGCCAGCACGGCCGGCAGATCGGCGTCGGGCAGATCGGCGATGGCGGCGGCCACGGCCGGGTCGTCCGCGACGAGGCGCGGGCGCAGCTCGGGGCCGGGCAGCCGGATCAGGGCCTGGTACTCCTCGTTGCGCATCTCATCGATACGGCGGCGCAGGGGCTCGCCGCCATCGCGCTCGAAGAGCGCCCGCAGGCGCCGGCCGTACTTGGCCTCGAGCACGCGCCAGCCGCTGTCGGCGAAGAGCCGCATCAGGCGGGCGGCCCTGATGCCAGGCACCACCCGGTCGAGGCTCTGGCGGTTCAGATCGACGATCCAGAGCAGGTTCTCGAGGCCCTCGAGGGCCGGGTCGAGGATGGCCTCCCAGACATTGCCCTCGTCCAGCTCGGCGTCGCCGACCAGGGCGACGAAGCGGCGGGTGTCGGGCGCGCCGAAGTGGGCCGCCGCGTAGCGTCCGGCCAGGGCCGCGAAGGCGGGCGCCACCGCCCCCAGGCCCACCGAGCCGGTCGAGAAATCGACCGCGTCGGGGTCCTTGGTGCGCGACGGGTAGGACTGCAGCCCGCCATAGGCGCGCAGGGTGGTCAGGTACGAGCGGGGCAGCTTGCCGAGCAGGTACTGGATAGCGTGGAAGACGGGCGAGGCGTGGGGCTTGACCGCGACCCGGTCGCCCGGGCGCAGGTGGTGAAAGTAGAGGGCGGTGAGGATGCTCACCATCGAGGCCGACGAGGCCTGGTGGCCGCCGACCTTGGTGCCATCGGGGTTGGGGCGCCCATAGTTAGCGTGGTGCACCATCAGGGCCGCCAGCCAGAGCACCCGGCGCTGGACGTGGTCGAGGGCCTCGGCTAGCTCGGGGGCAAGGCGTGCGGCGGGGATCCCATCGGCGTCCAGCTCGGGCGCCTGACGACGCTGCCGGGTCGTGGTCATAGAGCCTTCCGTTCGCTGGGGAGAATGATGCCGTAGGCCTATTATACGCCATCGACCCGTCGGGTGCCTGTGGCGCATCGGAACTACTAGGAGTACAATAGGGGGTGAATGTGGAAGCCTATCACCCTGTGCCCAGGAGGCCCTATGCAGCCCGAGTGGAGCGGTAACCCTGAGGTCGGCCCGATGATGACGATATACGCCCTGACCGGCCTGATCTCGCTTCTGCTGTTGGTCATCGCCTTCGCCTTCACCTGGTAGGCTAGCTGTGCCCTGGCCGTCGGGCCAGGGCACTTCTTCGCCCCTGAAAC
>JAAXUL010000893.1 GCA_013336035.1 Chloroflexales bacterium | reverse complement strand
CTGCCGCCGCTGCGGGCCTGCGGCGAGATCGCCGGCGGCCTGACCGCCGCCGCCGCCAGCCAGATCGGCCTCGCCCCCGGCACCCCGGTGCTGGTGGGCTGCCTCGACGCGGCGGCCGGCGCCCTGGGCGCCGGCGTCACCCGGCCGGGGCAGACCCAGGATCAGGGCGGCCAGGCGGGCGGCATGGGCATGAGCGTGCCCGAGGTGGTGGTCGAGCCACGACTGATCTTCTCGCACCATGTGCTGCCCGGCCAGTACCTGCTGCAGAGCGGCACGGTCGGCGGCGGCTCGCTTGGCTGGTTCCGCGACGTGCTGGGCCAGGCCGAGGCCGACGCGGCGAAGCTGCTCGGGAGGACGCCCTTCGAGCTGTTTAGCGAGCAGGCCGCTACGGCGGCCCCCGGGGCAGGCGGGCTCATCTTCATCCCCTACATGGCCGGCGAGCGGACACCGCTGTGGAGCAGCACGGCGCGCGGGGTCTTCGTCGGCCTCTCGTATGCGACCACGCGGGGCGAGATCCTACGGGCGATCATGGAGGGCTGCGCCTTCGCGGTCTACGACAACCTGCGGCTGGCCGAGGCCCTGGGCTTCACGGTCAGCGAGTGGCTGGGCGCGGGCGGGGCCACGCGGAGCGCCGTGTGGTGCCAGATCAAGGCCGACGTGACCGGCCGGCCCTTCGTCGTGGCCCAGCGCGCCGACGGGGGCGAGGGCGGGCACGGGCTGGGCCTCTTCGCCCTAACCGCGGGCTCGCTAGGCCTCTGCGACGATGTGGGCGCCCTGGTCGAGCGGCTGCTGCCGCGCCGGCAGGTCTACGAGCCCAGCGCCGCGCGCCACGCCCTGTACGAGGAGCTGTTCAGCGTCTACTATAGCGTCTCGCGCGGGCTGCTCGCCGACTTCGAGCGCCTATCCGCGATTACCCAGGCGACAAAGGACCAATCCCTATGAAGGCGGCTATCCTCGAGGGCCAGGGCATCATCAGCTACCGCGACGTGCCGGAGCCCACGCCGAAGGCCGGGCAGGTGCTGCTGCAGGTGCGGGCGGCCTCGATCTGCGGCTCGGACATCCACCGCTACACGCGCGGGCACCGCGAGTACCCGATGATCCTCGGCCACGAGGTCGCCGGCGTGATCGCGGCGGTCGGCGAGGGCGTCGCCCCAGATCTGCTCGGCCGGCGCGCGGCCATCATCCCCCTGGTGCCATGCCACGCGTGCGCGCAGTGCCAGGCGGGGCGCTACTCGGCGTGCGCCAGCTACTCGTTCATCGGCTCGCGCCAGGCGGGCGGCTTCGCCGACTACGTGGCCCTGCCGGCGCGCAACGCCCTGCTCGTGCCAGATGGCATGCCCTTCGAGGACGCTGCCCTGATCGAGCCCGCCACGGTGGGGCGCCACATCCTCGACCTGGGGGCGTTTGCCCCGGGGCAGACCACCGTGGTCTTCGGCGCGGGCTCGATCGGCCTGATGATCGTCCAGTGGCTGCGCATCCTCGGCGCGGGTGTTATCATCGTAAGCGACGTGTCGGACGCGGGGCTCGAGGCGGCGCGGGCTCTGGGCGCCCACGTCACGCTCAACCCGGCCCGCGACGACGTGCCCGCCGAGGCGCGCCGCCTGACCTACGGCGGCGCCGACCTGGTGCTCGAGGCCACCGGCGCCCCAGCGGCGCTCGCGCAGACGATCCAGGCGGCGCGGCCGCGCGGGGTGGTGGTGCTGGGCGGCAACCAGCCGCTCGAGGAGAGCCTGCCCATGAGCTTCATTGAGGACATGATGCGCAAGGAGCTGCGCCTGGTGGGCTGCTTTATGTCCTACTCGGCGCCCTTCCCGGGGCACGAGTGGGCGGACGCGGCGCGGGAGGCGCTCGACGGCGGGCTCGACATGCCGGCGATGATCTCGCATCGCTTCCCCCTGGCCGAGGCGCCGCGGGTCTTCGCCGAGATCGGCGCCCACCGGCTGGCCCACCGCAAGATTATCTTCGAGCTGGACGCCTCGCGGGAGGCCCTATGATACTCTGTGTGACACCCAACCTGGCGATCGACAAGACAATGGTGGTAGCCGCCCTGCGGCCCGGGGCCATCCACCGGCCCGAGCGCGTGGTGGCCGTCCCGGGCGGCAAGGGCGTCAACGTCGCCCGGGCGCTCAGGACGCTGGGCGAGGACGCGATGGTGGTGGGCTGGATCGGCGGCTTCGCGGGCGTGTTCATCGAGGAGCGGCTGCGCCGCGAGGGGCTGGCCCTGGCCCTGCTGCGCGCCGAGTTCGAGTCGCGCACGTGCCTCTCGATCCTCGACCGCTCGAGCGGCCAGCTGACCGAGCTCTACGAGCAGGGCGAGCCGGTGCCGGGGCCTAAGGTGGCCGAGCTGCTGGACTGGTTCCACCGCGCCGTGCGCGGCTGCCGGGCGGTGACGCTCTCGGGCAGCCTGCCCCCGGGGGTGGGGGGCGACTTCTACATCGAGCTGCTCACGATCGCCCATGGCGCGGGCGTGCCCGCCCTGCTCGACACGAGCGGCGAGCCGCTGCGCCGTGGGCTAGAGGAGGGCCGGCCGCGGCTGATCAAGCCCAACGCGGCCGAGCTGGCCGCCCTGGTCGGCGTCGAGCCGGCGGGGCCCGCCGAGGCCGCAGAGGCGGCAGCCGAGCTGTCGGCGCGCCACGGGGCGGCCGTCGTGGTCTCGCTGGGCCCGCAGGGCGCGGTGGCCGTCGACGGGCAGACGCGGGTGCATGTGCGCCCGCCGACTATCGACACGGTGAGCGCCGTGGGCTCGGGCGACTGCACGCTGGCCGGGCTGGCGCGGGGGCTGGCGCGGGGCCTGTCCCTGGCCGAGGCTACGGCCGACGGGGTCGCCGCCGGCGCGGCGAACGCGCTCAGCGTGGGCGCCGGGACCTTCGGCCAGGACGACTTCGCGCGCATCCGCGCGCTGGTGACGATCGAGCCGATCTAGCGGCGTACAGGCGCCCACAACGGACAGAGATATGCTCACCTACCAGCTGCTGCACCCTGAGATCCTGCGCGCGCTCGGCGAGGCCGGGCACGGCGCGCAGGTGCTGATCGCCGACGGCAATTACCCCCTCGCCACGCGCTCGCACGCCGACGCGCGGCGCGTGTACCTGAACCTGGCGCCCGATATGCTGCGCGTCACCGATGTGCTCGGCGTGCTGGCTGGCGCCATCCCCATCGAGGCCGCCCACGTGATGCTGCCCGATCACGGCGACGAGCCGTCTATCTTCCAGGATTTTCGCGGCCTGCTGCCGGGCCTACAGCTGCAACCCCTGGGGCGCTTCCAGTTCTACGAGGCGGCGCGCGGCCCCGACCTGGCCCTGGCCATCGCCACCGGCGAGCGGCGCATCTACGCCAACATCCTGCTCACGATCGGCGTCGTCCCGCCGGCGTAGTGCACCGTCCGAGCTACTCGGGCGGGTTGAAGGGTTTTCTTCGGGGAGGGCAAGCTCTCCTCGAGCCCCTCCCGACAGCCGAGCGCAGCGAGGCGGGGGGTGAGGTCTGCGAGAAGGTTGCCAAGCATGGAGATCTTGATCGACAGCGCCGAGATCGAAGCGATCCGCCAGGCGCTCGCCACAGGCTTTGTCGCCGGCGTGACGACGAACCCGACCCTGCTGCGCCGGGCGGGCGTGCGCGCGGCCGAGGTGCCCGACCTGGCGCGTCAGGCCCTCGCGCTTGGCGCGCGAGAGGTGCACCTGCAGGCCTACGCCGGCGACGTCGAGGGGATGCTCAGCGCTCTGGAGCCCGGCGGCGTCTTCAACCGGGAGGGGGACGTCCTGTCTCGG
>JAAXUL010000892.1 GCA_013336035.1 Chloroflexales bacterium | reverse complement strand
GGGTATCGACGAGCACGCCGACCAGCACGGCGACGAACACGCCGACCGGGGTATCGACGAGCACGCCGACCAGCACGCCGACCAACACGCCGACGGGGGGCTTCCCCTCGACGGGGGTGCTGGACAGCTTCACCCGGGCCAATGGGGCGATCGGTAGTGGCTGGGGCTGGTCCACCTCCGGCTACCAGATTGCCAGTAACCAGCTTGACGTGAACAACGGCGGCGCGATCTTCTGGCGAAACACGCGCTTCGGGACCAGCCAGGAGGCCTACGTCACCCTCAGCACGCTCGCTCCGGCTGCGACAGAGATTGACCTCATCCTCAAGGCGCAGAGCACCACCGGCTGGTCGAGCGGCGTCCTGGAGGTCTGGTACAAACCGAGCAGCGCTCAGGTACAGGTGTGGACCTACAGCTCAGCCCAGGGCTGGGTGCAGCGCGGCACCGATATCCCGGTGACCTTCGCGGCGGGCGACCGCTTTGGGGCCAGCGTGAGCGCGACCGGCCAGGTGCAGGTCTACCGCAATGGCGAACTGCTGGCCACGCGTGACGCCAGCGCCTGGACCTACGCGACCTCCACCGGCTACGTCGGCCTCTGGATGGTTGGCGCCAGCGCGGCCTTCCTCGACGACTTCGGCGGGGGCAATTCGGGCGTGTTTGGGCCCACCCCCACCCCATCCAACACGCCGACGCCATCCAACACGCCGACGCCATCCAACACGCCGACGCCATCCAACACGCCGACGGATGGGCCGACGAGCACGCCGACCAACACACCGACCGGGCCGACGAGCACGCCGACCAACACGCCGGTAGCGGGCTTCCCCGCGACGGGGGTGCTGGACAGCTTCACCCGGGCCAACGGGGCGATCGGCACGAGCTGGGGCGGCAGCTCCACGGGCGGCTACCAGGTTGCCAGCAACCGGCTGGATGTGAATAACGGCGGCGCGATCTTCTGGAGCGGCACCCGCTTTGGGGTCAGCCAGGAGGCCTACGTCACCCTCAGCACGATCGATACGGTGGCGAAGGAGCTGGACCTGGTCCTCAAGGCGCAGAGCAACACTGGCCAGGGGAGCGGCCTCCTCGAGGTTCGCTATGACCCGGTCGCCGCCGAGGTGCAGGTTGAGACGTACAGCTCGGCGCAGAGCTGGGTGAATCGCGGTGAGGCCATCCCGGTGACCTTCGTGGCGGGCGACCGCCTGGGGGCGCGGGTGAGCGCGACCGGCCAGGTGCAGGTCTACCGCAACGGCACCCTGCTGGGCACGATTGACGCCAGCGCCTGGACCTACGCGACCTCCACCGGCTACATCGGCCTCTGGGCGGATGGGGCCAGCGCGGCCGTGCTCGACGACTTCGGCGGGGGCGATCTGGGCCCGCCTGCGCCCACCCCCACCCCGACCAACACCGCGACGCCGACCAGCACGCCGACCGCGACGCCGACCAGCGTCCCCGGCACCGTGCTCACGGGCTACCTGAGCCCGGCGGCCAACGCGGCCGTAACCAGCAGCGCGGGCGACAACAACGGCTTCCAGACCAGCCCGGCCAACGCCTACGCCGACGACAGTGTCTACGCGGTCGACACTGATAGCGGCACCAACACCAACACCAGCTGCACCAACACCGGCAAGGACAAGCACAGCTACTACAACTACGGCTTCGCCCTGCCGGCGGGCACGACGATCTACGGCATCCAGGTGCGCCTCGACGCCCGCGCCGACTCCACCAGCGGCGCGCCGAAGCTGTGCGTGCAGCTCTCGTGGGACGGCGGCACGACCTGGACGGGCACCAAGACCAGCGCGAACCTGACCACCACCGAGGCGAGCTACATCCTCGGCGGCACGGCCGACACCTGGGGCCGCACCTGGAGCGACGCCGACTTCAGCAACGCCAACTTCCGCGTGCGGATCATCCCCATCGCCAGCAACACCAGCCGCGACTTCTCCCTCGACTGGGCGGCGGTGCAGGTGGCCTATCAGGGCGGGTCGGCGGCGCAGAGCACGACGAGCTTCGCGCAGGCCGACGCGGCGGACACGGTGAGCTACCGCGTCGCGTTCCCGCCGGCGCCCCTGAGCTCGAGCGCCGACCTGGCCACGGGCAGCACCGATACGGCGACCACCTCCTCGGGGACATTTACGACCGCGGCCCAAAGCTCATGCGCCGCGCCCGCCAACCCGATCGTCGCCGAGAACTGCCTGACGGGCTCGCCCGATAGCGAGTGGGAGGTCGATGGCTCGGGTGACTCCAGCATCCAGGGCTTCGCCACTGAGATGAGCGTCAACCGCGGGCAGACGATCAGCTTCAAGGTCAAGACCACTGCCTCCGCCTACAGGCTCGATATCTATCGCGTGGGCTACTACGGCGGTAACGGCGCCCGCAAGGTCGCCACCGTCACGCCGTCGGCCGCGCTCCCGCAGAACCAGCCGAACTGCCTCTTCATTACCTCGACGAGGACCACGGACTGCGGCAACTGGAGCGTGTCAGCCTCGTGGACGGTGCCGGCCAATGTAGTCTCGGGCATCTACCTTGCCCGCCTGGTTCGCACCGACACGGGCGGGGCGAGCCACATCCCCTTCATTGTGCGCGACGACGGGCGCGCTTCAGACCTGCTCTTCCAGACCTCCGACACAACCTGGCAGGCCTACAACAACTACGGCGGCTACAGCCTCTACGGAAGCCCGAGCGGTGAGTTCTCCGATGCGGACCGGGCCTACAAGGTGAGCTACAACCGGCCTATGATCGCGCGGACCATGGAGCAGGGCGTCTCGTACCTGTTCAACGCCGAGTACCCCATGGTGCGCTGGCTCGAGTCGAACGGCTACGACGTCAGCTACATCTCAGGGATCGACACCGCCCGCTCCGGCGGCCTGCTCCTGAACCATAAGGCCTTCCTCTCTGTGGGCCATGACGAGTACTGGTCAGGCACACAGCGGGCCAATGTAGAGGCGGCGCGCAACGCCGGTGTGAACCTCGCCTTCTTCAGCGGCAACGAGATATTCTGGAAGATCCGCTGGGAGAACAGCCTCGATGGCGCCAACACGCCGTATCGCACTGTTGCCTGCTACAAGGAGACCAAGGATGGCGCGAAGATCGACCCGAGCTCGGAGTGGACGGGCACGTGGCGTGACCCGCGCTTTAGCCCGCCGTCCGATGGCGGGCGACCAGAGAACGCCCTGAGCGGCACGCTCTTTATGGTCAACGGCCCCCGCGTCCCCGCCGACGCGCTCCAGGTGCCGGCCGAGGACGGCAAGATGCGCTTCTGGCGCAACACATCGGTCGCGAGCCTGCCGGCTGGCCAGAAGGCTACCTTTGCGGCCGGCACCCTCGGCTACGAGTGGGACGAGGATCCCGATAACGGGTTCCGCCCCGCCGGCCTCATCCGCCTGTCAAGCACGACGGTCAATATCGGCGCCGATTACCTGCTCGACTACGGCGATAGCTACGGCGCTGGCGTGGGCAACCACCATATGACGCTCTACCGGCACGCCAGCGGGGCGCGCGTCTTTAGCGCCGGCAGCATCCAGTGGTCCTGGGGCCTCGACGCGAACCACGACGCGGCGTACTACGCCGCGCCGGCCGCCGATGTGCGGATGCGGCAGGCCACCGTCAACCTGCTGGCCGATATGGGCGTGCAGCCGGGCACCCTGCAGAGCGGCCTTGTCGCCGCCACCGCGTCAACTGATAGCACGGCGCCCACATCGATCATCACCTCACCCACGGCGGGCGGCAGCGTGCAGCTGGGGGTCCCACTCACAGTGAGAGATCGGAAGAGCAC
>JAAXUL010000891.1 GCA_013336035.1 Chloroflexales bacterium | reverse complement strand
CGCATACTCACGTCCGGCGTCGCAGGGGCGACGGTCGCCGTCGGCCGCGGGGTGGAGTCCTGCGCGGCCGCGAGCGGCGGCGTCACCACGGTCATGGGGAGCCCCACGGCGAGCAGCACGAGCAGCAGGCTCCCAGGCCAGATCAGCTTCATGCAGATGGTTCCTCGTGCTGGCGGCGCTGGCGCGCCTCGACCTCAGCGGTCGTCGTCGCAATCTCGCGGCGCTCCGGGCGGCCGGTCAGGGGGTGGCGCGGATGGCGGAAGACGTGGCGGTAGCCGGCCTCGACGGGAACCGAGCCGGCATACTGCCAGTCCTGCCCGCCATCCATGGGACTCGGCATCGGGGCGAGCTGCGCGGCGGCGTAGGCCACGTGGGGATGCTCCGCCGGGAGCTGGCGCGCGGCCTGGGCATGCGTCGGGTCGGGGGACGCCGTAGGCTGACCCACGGAGGCAGCTGTGAGACCGGCCGGTGTTGGTTGGCGCTGCGCTCCCCCGGCGCCAGCACCAGGGGAAGCGGCTGGAGCAGCCTGGCCCTGGGTTCCACTGGTGCTAATGCCAGCGGAGGTAGGGGCAGCGTTGACGCTCCCTGGCTGACTCTGGGCGATACCAGCAGACGCGCCTGGGGGATTGGTCGTCCCGAGCGGGCTCTGGGCTCCCCCAGGAGAAGCGGGCAGACCAGGGCTGCCGGTCCCGCTCGATGCACCAGCAGGAAGAACAGGCCCGGCCTGAGCCTGAGCCATACCCGCACCAGCAGGAGCGGGAGCGCCCGTCGATCTGCCCAACCCGGCCTGAGCCTGAGCCATACCCGCACCAGCAGGAGCGGGAGCGCCCATCGGGCTCCCCACCCCGGCCTGAGCCTGCGGCGTGCCCACGCCACCAGCAGCAGGAGCGCCCATGGGGCTTCCCAACCCGGCCTGAGCCTGCGGCACACCCGCGCCAACCGGAGCAGGCATCGCCGCGGCGCTGACCGGCCTGGCCTGTCCCTGCGACCCGTGCGTCCCCGCAGTACCTGGAGGGCTGGCCGGGCCAGACATCGCCGGCCCGGCCGCCCGGCCAGCTGGCCCTTGCGGACCAGCCCCGCCAGGTGCAGCCGGCCCGGCTCCGGGCCCTCCCCCAGCACCAGACGAGCCGGCCCCGGACTGCCCGGCCCGCGGCGCCTGAAGCGCCCCATGATCGCGCTCCATCTGGAGCCGCGACGAGCGCCAGCTGTGGCCGCTGCGCTCGCCGGCGTAGAGGCCCTGGTACGTCGCCGAGTCCGTATCGAGCCAGCCCATCGCCGCGGCCACCTCGCCGACCGAGCCCATGCCTGGAATGCGCCCGACCATCGCCGAGGCCGTATAGCTCACCCGATCAGGCAGCGACGCGCCCTGCGACTGGGCAAAGGCAGTGCTGCCCGCGGCCGCCATCCCCAGGTAGGCCGCCCCGCCACTCACGGCACCGGCGGCAGTGGTCGTCGCCAGCTGGGCGGCGAGCTGCATCGGCTGCGTCACCGACATGCCCGTCGCGTTGAGGGCGGTCTGCTCAATCGTGCCAATGCTCTTCCAGAGCGTCGTCATGGCGACGATGCAGAGGTAGCCCATCAGGAAGAGCGCGCCGAAGGCCATCCCCGTGTAGGCGCCCGCGTTGCCCAGATCGGCCGCGGCGACCAGGGCCGCGCTCAGGAAGCCCATCAGCATGCTGGAGGTCCACGAGACGATCAGCACCGAGGCCGCGCGCTGCAGCAGCGCTGTCACCGGCGAGGCGGTCTGCTGGAACCAGACGAAGATCAAGCCGATCGGGAGCGAGAGCCAGAGCACCGCCATGCTCAGCGAGAAGACCAGGTGGATCAGGCTCTCCAGCACGGCCAGGAACGAGGGGATGATGCCCTGGAGCAGGCGGTTCATGCCGCGCTGCATGCCCTCGACCCAGCCCCGCCGCTCCACCGAGCTGTCCAGGTCGCCGACGTAGCCATCGTAGGCGTACGATGGCGGCTCGCGGTAGAAGCCGTCGGGGATATCCCGGCTCGGCCCCCGCGCGTCGGGGCAGTGGATGTCGCCGGCGTCGGCGTACATGAGCGTGGCCGCCAGGGCGTCCAGGGCAATCCCGGCCGAGCTGCGCGTCAGCGTGCTCCCGCACGGGTTCGCGGGGTAGAGCGGGGCCGGGGCGGGCATATCGCTTCCCGATGCCCCGAAGATGGCCCCCGGGGCCACATGGCTCATCTGCGTGAAGAGCTGCGCACTCACGTCGCTACGAACCTGCTCGGCCTGGCCGATCATCTGCCCGGCCACAGCCAGCAGGAGCGGGGTGAGGATCGCCCACAGCATGACGTGGCGGATGGTGACGAAGCCCGTCTCGCCGGTGAGCGGCACCAGCCTGAAGAGGATGGCGGCCAGCATCAGCGCGGCGGTGGCGATGGGGACGTAGACCGGCTGGATAAACGAGGTCAGCCACTGGTAGGCGCCGCTAAAGGCGACCCCGATCAGCCAGGCGCGCAGCTGGTCAAACTGGTACGCGAGCAGCAGCAGCCAGCGGTTGATATTCCAGGCGATCGAGGCGATCAGGGAGTAGAAGCTGTACTCCGCGTTGTCGACACACGCCCCCATATCCAGCGGCCCACAGGCGGCCCAGGCCGGGCGCGGAAAGGCCGCGAGCAGCACGAGGGAGATGAGGGTGAAGAGGGCTGCCAGCGCACGCAGGCGCCAGACTCCCAGGTGATGGCTCATAGCGACGACCTCCGGCGCTGGATGAGCAGCATCACGCCGAGGGCGACAATGATGATGAGCAGGGTGAGCACCGGAACCCAGGCCGGCGCGGACGGCTCGGCCGCGGGCGTGCCACTGACGACCACGGTCGCCGGCGCAGCCACGGCGGTGCTGGCAGCGGGGAGCGGCGCGGGGGTCGCGATAACCGCTGAGGGGAGCGGCGCGGCGTCGAGCACCGTGGGGCCGCCCGGGTCCAGGTCGATCATCGTGGCGGGGTCGGGGAGCACCATCCCATCACGCTCCACGCGCAGGTCCAGCTCATGGGTCTCGTCGCCCTGGTCGAGGAAGAGGAGCACCCCGGCGGCATCATTCCCAGGCTGGTAGAGCCGCGGGCCCGCTCGCGGCGCCCCCTCGACCGCGACCCGCACCGTCGCGGGCAGATCGCGGAACTGGACGCTTCCGTCAGCCGCCGTCTCAGCCCGGCCCACCTCCACACCCGCCTCGCTCCGCACAAGGACGGTGACGCCGGCGATGCCCTGGCCATTCACGTCGCGCAGCGTCACCCGGAGCGCAAAGCCCGCCGCAGCCACATCAGCGGCACGGGTGAGGCACAGCGCGGCGATCACGAGAACCAGCAGCAGTCTGGGCGCATACCGCATACGCACATCCCTCCCCTCAGACCCTTATGTGCATGGCACAGAACTAGGCGATTCCCGCACAACGTCGTATGAACATGGCTCACGATGGCGGACTATCGGCTATCGGTTATCGGTTATCGGCTATTGGCTCAGCGCGCCGTGCGAAAGCCTCGGATCTTCGGCTGGTAGTAGGCCGACGTGAAGACGCCGTAGTCGACCCGCACCCCGAGCTTCGGGCTGGCGGCGTGGATCAGATCCCAGGCCCCATCCCCATTGACATCGGCGAGCATCCCGACGTGGTCGATGCGGCTCGGGCTCTCAATGGCGAAGAAGACCAGGTCGCCCGGCTGAAGCTGCCCCGCGCTCACCGGCCGCATCGCCGCGAACTGCGTGCGCGAGCCGTTCGGGATGCCGATGCCGATATGGGCATAGCTCCCGGTGCAGAGGCCGCT
>JAAXUL010000207.1 GCA_013336035.1 Chloroflexales bacterium | reverse complement strand
CAGGCGTGAAGACCGTCAGCGGCGACGTGCGCCTGGATGGCGCCACGGGCGCCGTCACGCTCAGCAGCATCTCGGGCGACCTGAGCCTCGAGGGCGCCGAGCGGGCCGTCCTTAACATCGAGAGCACCAGCGGCGACATCAAGGCCGAGGCCAGCCTCGCCGAGCGCTCCTCCAGCCGCATCAACAATATCTCGGGCGACGTGCGCGTGGTGCTCGCTAGCGCCGACAACCTGGCGCTCGACGTTACTACTACCAGCGGCGACCTCGAGACCGATCTGCCGGGCGCCGCCGTCGAGCGCCGCAGCCTCAGGGCCGCCGGGGGCGCCGGCACCACCACCCTGACCATCAGCACGACCTCGGGCGATGTGGAGGTGCGGGGCGCGTGACATCTGGCCAGCGCTATCACCGCCGGCGGCGGGCTGAGCGGCTACGCCGCGGCCTTCGTGACGACCGGCGCCGTGGGCCTGCTGCTGCTGCCCCTGGCTATGGGGCTCCGCCCCCGGGCCCCGGCAACCAAAGGCGTGCCCGCCGCCACCCGCGCGTAGCGCAGGGGCGCCTGCCGCTATCGCTGTTGCGCGGAACCTTTTGCTGACGCGCAGCGTTATCCTGCTGTGGCCAAACCTGACCGTCAGGGGAGACCGCAGGACAAACGTCTGAGCTACACTGAAGGAGTGACCGATGCGTATGCGCGCGACCATCATTGCCGCGCTGGCGCTGGCAGCCATGCTGCTGAGCGCCTGTGCGGCTGCGGCGAGCCGGCCCGAGCCCACCACCGCGCCGACCCAGATTCCCACGGCCCAGCCCGCGCCGGCTGAGCCCACAGCAGAGGAGCAAGCGATGAGCAAGGACGCCAGCGACCTGGCGGGCACCAGCTGGACCCTGAGCGAGCTCGCCGGCGCAGCCCCGGCGGCCGGCGGCAGCCCCGCGACCATCGAGTTCGACACCGAAGGGCGCATGGCGGGCTCAAGCGGCTGCAACCGCTTCTTCGGCGGCTATAGCGTCGAAGGCGCCACCCTGACCGTCGGCCAGATCGGCAGCACTATGATGGCCTGCCCCGACGAGCTGATGCAGCAGGAGAAGGCCTTCCTCACCACCCTGGGCCAGGCCGCCACCTACACCATCGCCGGCGACACCCTCACCATCACCGCCGCCGACGGCGCGACCATCGTCTTCACAAGGGCCTAGCGCAAAGAGGCTGAGAGAGCCGGGCTCTCTCAGCCTCTTGCTTAATCTTAGGGGCGCGACCTACGCGGCGTCGCCGCCACGGGGCTGGCCCTGCGCCTGCATACGGTTGCGCACGAACTCGTACACGGCGGGCAGCACCGAGATCGCGATGATCGCGATAACAACCAGGCTGAAGTTCTCTTTGACCACCGGCAGGTTGCCAAAGAAGTAGCCGCCGAAGAGGAACAACACGACCCACACCACCCCGCCGATCACGTTGTAGCTAAGGAAGTAGCGGTAGCTCATGCTGCCGATCCCCGCGACGAAGGGGGCGAAGGTGCGAATAATCGGGATGAAGCGGGCGAAGATGATCGTCTTGCCGCCGTAGCGCTCGTAGAAGGCGTGGGTGCGCTGCAGGTGCTCGTGCTTAAGCAGGGGCAGCTTGCCGCTGAAGGCCCGCGGCCCGACCAGCCCGCCGATCCAGTAGTTGACCGTATCGCCCAGGATGGCGGCGGCGATCAGGAGCACCGCGAGCAGCATGATGTTCATCGAGCCACCGGCGGCTAGGGCTCCGGCCGCGAACAGCAGCGAGTCGCCGGGCAGAAACGGGGTGACCACCAGGCCTGTCTCACAAAAAATAATCAGAAAGAGCAGCAGATAGGTCCAGAACCCGTACTGCGACACGATCTCGGTCAGGTGATCGTCAAGGTGCAAAAACAGATCCACAAGCCCGCGGATCACATCCATCATGTAGTCCTCCTCTGGCGTTAACGGGTAGATTATAGCTCAGGGCCTAGCCTACTTCAATAAATGTCTGCTCATCTTGTGGCCAGACTACGCCAGCCACATTACCAACGCCACGGAATCGTATCGGGCGTGCTCTACCGCATAGCCCGGGCCCCACAGCCACACCTGCCAGGGTATAATCTTCATGTGATGCCGAACGTCTCACCCCTCGCTCTGCTAACGCCAGTGGCCGCGGGCATCGGGGCGGCGGCCTTGCTGCTGCTGATCTTTCGGCTGCTGCGCGGCACACCCCATCTGCGCGCGCTCGGGCCGGTGTATAAGGTGCTCGCGATGATCTGGCGGGCCACCCGCTTCGTCACCGTCGACAACACCCGTATCGTCGTGCCCAACGCCAACCTGGCCCAGGCCGAGATCAGCAACTACAGCCTGGCCTCCCCCCTCCAGGCCCTCCACGTGCAGATCGCCATCTCGCCCGAGCACCCGCCCGGCCTGGTGAAGGGTGTGCTGGCCCGGGCCGCCGCGGAGGCCGAGGGCGTGCTGGCCGACCCCGCGCCGGGCGTGCGCCTGATCGCCTACAGCGAGTATAGCGTGAACTACGATATCAAGTTCTGGATGCGCGGCTTCGAGCGCTACGTCGAGACCCGCGACGCGGTGCTGACCAGCGCATGGTACCACGCCCGCCGGGCCGGCCTGCGCCTGGCCGCCCCACGCGCGAGCTGCTCGTCCACGAGAGCCACAGCGTCCTGGCAGCCTACCCGCCCGCCACAAGCAGCAACGGCGGGTCCGAGGCCCCGGGCTTCCTCGCCCGCATCAGGAGCCTGCTTGGGCTAGGGTAAGGATCGACTATGGCTGATATCGCCCACCCCCCGAAATTCTGCCCCCACTGCGGGGCCGCCCTGCCGCCCGACGGGGCCCGCTTCTGCATCGCGTGCGGCCAGGCGGTGCGCGGCGCCGCCGACGAGGGCGACGACACAGTGCCAGACGATGGGCCGGGGGGCGCGACCGGGCCAACCGTGCGCCTGCCCAACGCCCGCGTCGAGCAGCAGGTGATCGGCGGCACCGTCAAGCTGCCGGCCAGCGGGGCCGTGCCCCCCGGCCTGTGGGTGCGCGACGAGCCCCCCGGCCCCGAGGACGTGGTGGCGATCTACCCGCCCCTGCGCCCCGTGCGCGGCGGCTGGAGCGGGCTGATCGGCCGCGGCTGGCGCCCCGCCGGCAGCGAGGCCCACGGCGAGAGGATGATCTTCCACTTCCGCGCCCGCGTCGAGTGGTTCCCCGCCGACGGCTGCGGCGCCGGCCTGCGCCTGCTTGCCGAGGTGGCCGCCAGCTCAGGGGCCTGGGAGGGCAAAGAGCGGCGGGGCTTCCGCTTCGGCCTGCGGCGCGACGGGCCGATGCAGATCGCGGCCGCGGCCTGGCACGACGCCGAGGGGCGCCCGCTGGCCGACCGGCCCCTGCCCCAGATCCAGATTATGGCCCCGCCCCGCGTGGCCCGCGTGGCCGACCTCGACGACACGCCCGCGCTGCTGGTCGCCCCCGAGGCCGCCCTGTGGGCCCAGGGCTCGCAGGCTCTCGGCGCCTACAGGCTCTACCGCGACCAGATCATGCAGGAGCACACCCCGGCAGGCCGCGGCATCACCCTCGTCCCCCTGCGCGAGGGCCGCGAGCAGGGTCGGCCCTGGTGGGGCAAGCTACTGCCCGGCGCGCTGCCCCCCCGCTACCGCGCCCGCGTCGAGCGCCCCTTCGTCTGCGCCCTGGAGGCCTGGGGCGAGCGGCTGCGCGCGCTCCGTGAGGAGGCGCGCGGCCTGGGCCTCGACCTCGAGCCGGCCCTGGCCGCCGAGTGGTGGCTCGACCGCCAGGGCTACGACGGCGTGATCTTCACCGCGGCCCAGTCGCGCTACGGCGCCGAGCGGGTCGTGATCGTCTTCCGACGCGGCCAGCTGGCGCGGATCAAAGACTAGTGGGTCATTTGAGATTGGGCGACTGAGCCACTATAATGATCGCATGAAGCGCATCGCCCTCTTCGCAATGCTACTGATCGCCCTGGCGGCCTGCGGGGGCCAGCAGCCGGCGCCGACGCCGGTCACCCTCGATGCCGGGGGCGCCACGATCGCCGCCGAGAGCCAGCTGCTCGAGCGCGGGAGCGGCAAGCTGCTCGAGGGCGAGCCCGCGCCCGACTTCAGCTTCACCATGCCCGACGGGACGACCAGGCGGCTCAGCGATATGCGCGGCAAGCCGGTGCTGCTCAACTTCTGGGCCACCTGGTGCACGCCCTGCGTCGAGGAGATGCCCGCCATCCAGCAGGCCTACGACGCCGCGGGCGGCGCGCTGCTCGTCCTTGCCGTCAACAGAAACGAGCTGCCCGAGGCCATCGCCCGCTTCGCGCCCAAGGTGAGCGTCACCTTCCCTCTGATCGCCAACATCGCGGGCGACATCGGCGACCGCTACAGCGTCACCAGCCTGCCCGTGAGCTACTTTATCAACAGCGACGGCACGATCGCCGCGAAGCATATCGGCGCCCTGAACGCCACCACGCTCCAGGAGCGCCTCGGCAAACTGAAATGAGCGAGCCCACCCCCGACGATGTGATCCGCCTGGCCCAGCAGCGCATCGCCACGCGCGAGGCCGCAAAGCCCCCGCTGCCCGGAGAGGCCCGCGTCGAGCGGCCGTGGCTCTGGCTGTTTGCCAGCCTCTTCGGCGTGCTGCTGGCCGCCATGGTCTTCTGGCCCGGCGCCCCCCTCGAGTGGAAGATGTACGCCGTCGTCCACGGGGTGTGCGCCCAGGAGCACAACATCATCCTCGGCGGCGCCCAGTTCCCCATCTGCGCGCGCAACAGCGGGATCTACACCAGCTTCCTGCTGACCCTGGCCTACCTCTACGCGATCGGGCGCGGGCGCGCCGGCGGCCTGCCCCCCTGGCACCTCGGCGTGGCCCTGGTCGCCTTTGTCGTCATCATGGGCGTCGACGGCTTCAACTCGCTGTTCGTCGACCTCGGGCAGCCCCACCTCTACACGCCCGACAACCGGCTGCGCACCCTCACCGGCATGGGCATGGGCGTCTCGATCAGCGTTATGCTCCACCTGGTGCTCAACAAGACCCTGCGCAAGGATGTGGACGACAGCCTGCCCGTCCTCAAGAGCTGGTGGGAGCTGCTGGGCATCCTGGCGATCAACGGCCTGGTGCTGGTGGCGATCTACGGCAACCTGAGCTTTATGTTCTGGCCGCTGGCCTTCAGCGCCTTCTTCGGCATCACCGGCGTGCTCTACCTGGTGAGCCTGCTTCTGACCAGCCTGATCATGGGCTACGAGGGCCGCGTGACCAGCATCAGGCAGCTCGCCCGCCCCGCCGCCGTCGCCTTCATCCCCACCCTGATCATCCTGGGGCTGATGTCCTGGCTGCGCTTCTGGCTCGAGGGGCAGGGCCTCATGATCTAGCCCTCAGATATAGTACATCGCGTTCCCTGAGCGCTGGCGCTTGCGCTGGCAGAGGTCGTCGAGAGTCATCTCGGCCAGCAGGCCCTCGAGGCGGGCGCGCAGGCCTACCCAGACCTCATCGACCAGGCTGTGGTCCTCGGGGACAGTGGGCACCAGATCTTCGCGGGTGGGCTCGGAGGGCAGCAGGGGGCCCTCGAGGGTGGTGAGAACATCAAGCAGTGTGATCGTCTCGGGAGCGCGGGCCAGCATATGGCCGCCCTGGGGGCCGCGCAGGCTCTCGATCAGACCGGCACGCCGCATGGTGATCAGCAGCTGGTTGAGGTAGTTGACCGGGATGCCCTGGCGGGTCGCGATATCATCGCTCTGCACCGGACCCTCGCCGTAGCGCTGCGCCAGATCGAACAAAGCCCGGAGACCATAGTCACCCTTGCTGGAGATCCGCATGAGACACACCGTATCCTGAGTATCTGAGTATAGCCGCGAAAATTCCCCGTATCGTACCACCCGCGCCCCGCCGCGTCAACGGGAGGCGGGCCCGAGGTGCTAGTGTCGGGGCAGGCGAGGGCTACACAGCCGCCCCGCAGAGCGGGCATCTGGCGGGGTCGGGGTCGGTTGGGACCCAGAGGGCGCAGGCATCGCAGTGGTGGCTGAGAACATGGGGGCCGTCGAGGGGCCTCTGTATGGTGGGCTCGCCGAGGGCGCGGCGCAGCTCGGCGTGGCCCGCGGCGCCAAGCAGCTCGGCCCGCTCTACACGCTCGCCCGCAAAGGCCAGCTCGAGCAGCATCCCCGCGGTCATTGTGTGGCGGTCGGCGACATTGGCCAGCGCGGCCTGGTCGATGGTGAGGGTGCGCTCCTCGGCGCCCGCGGCGCGCCACTCGGCCCCGCTCAGCGTGACGGTGTCCCCGCCGAAGAAGCCGCCAAAGTTGTGGACCTCGCTGATCAGAAGGCGCATACCTACGCCCGCACAAATAGCCGGTCGATCGCGTCGGCGAGCTGGCGCAGGTTGGTCACCTCGTGCAGAGCGTCGCACATGAGGGCGTACTGGTAGATATCGCTGCTGAGCGAGCCGGGGTCGTAGACACCCCACTTCCACTGCTCCTCGGTGGCGAACCAGACGACGCGGCGGGCGCGGCGACGGATCTGGTCGAAGGCGGCCAGGCCAGGGTCGTTCTCGTTGTTGCGGGCGTCGCCGAGGAAGATCACCGTGGTGCGGTGGTCCACACAGCCAAGGTGATCGCGGGCGAACTCGCCGAGGGCGGCACCCAGGTCGGTGCTGTAGCTGCGGGTGGGCTTGATATTCTGCATAACCTGCTCGATCGCCGCATCGGGGCGCGACTCGGCGAAGTACATGGTCATGTCGTGGAGGTGATCGATAAAGGCGAACGAGCGGGTGCGGCTCAGCTGGTCGTGCAGCGAGTAGACCATCAGCAGCAGAAACGTCATCACGTGCTGGGTCGAGACACTGCGGTCGCAGAAGACGATCAGCTTGGGCTTGAGGTGGCGCTTGCGGTGCTTGATCTGCATGGGCACGCCGCCGAAGCGCTGGTTGGTGCGGATGGTGCTCTTGGCGTCGAGCGTGCCGGTCTTGCCACGGCGCAGGCGCAGGGCCAGGCGGGTGCGCAGGCGGGCGGCCAGCCGGTTGACGACCTTGCGCATATCGTCGGCGTCGCGCTCATCAAGCCGGTCGAAGGGCCGGTCGAGCAGCTCGCTCTCGGCGCGCTGGCGAGGGCGGGCCTGGCCCTGGCCGCGGGCCTGCTCGGCCATCTGCTGGGCCACCTGCTGGCCGATCTGCTCGGCGAGGGCCCGCTCGTTCTCGCGGGCGGCCTGCTCGATCGCCTGGAGCGCCTGCTCGGACATGCCCTGCTGGCGCAGCTGCTCGAGCAGCTCGCGCAGCGCTTTGTCGAGCTTGTTGAAGTCGAGCTCGCGCAGCGCCTGGCGGGTCATCCACTCGCGGTAGCGCTGATTGGTCGCATGGGGCTGGGGCAGGCCGTCCAGCAGCTCGCGCATCTCCTGGCCCGACATGGGCTGGCCGGTCATCATCGCGCGGAAGAGCTGGGCGAGCTGCTGGGGCGTCATCTGGGCCAGCATCTGCTGGAGCTGCCGCATAAGCTGCTCGCGCTCGTCGTCGCTGAGCTGGCCGCCGCCCGGCTGCTGAAGGGGCGGCGGGGCGTCTTTGCCAAAGTAGAGCGGGAACAGCTCGCGGAAGGTCTCCTGGTCCTTCGCGTCCTTGATCAGGCTGGCCTGGAGAGCGACGGCGAAGATGGCGCGGTCGATAATGCCGGCCTGCTCGATGGCGCGCATAGCGTCGGCAGTCTCGGCCAGACTCACACGGACGCCCGCCGCGCGCAGGCCGGCGATAAACTCGGTGATGCGTCGGTCCATATGCCTCTCAGTAGGGCTTCGCCCGGCCAGCGGGCGGGGCGCGGCTGCCGCGCCCGTACGATTCGATTGCCGCCGATCAGTTATTCCACTCGCTGCCGCTACCACGGTAGCCGCCGCGCGGGCGGTCGCCGCGCTCGCCACGCTCGGGGCGCTCGCCGGCGCCGCCCTGGAGCGCGCGCCTGGCCCGCTGGATGTCGCTCTCGTACTTGAGCAGCACGCTCAGGGTGGTGTCGAGGGTCTGCTTGTCGAGCTGGCGGCTGTTCAGCTCGAGCAGCGCCCGGGCCCAGTCGAGGGTCTCGCTGACGCTCGGGTGCTTCTTGAGGTCCATGCCGCGCAGGCGCTGGACCATCTCGACGGCCTGGCGGGCCAGCTTGGGGGCCAGGCCAGGCACCTTGAGCTGCACGACCCGCAGCTCGGCCTCGAGGTCGGGGTAGTCGATGTGGATGTAGAGGCAGCGCCGCTTCAGGGCCTCGCTCAGCTCGCGGGTGTTATTAGAGGTGAGCAGCACGGTGGGGTGGTGCTTCGCCTTCAGGGTGCCCAGCTCGGGCACGCTCACCTGGAAGTCGCTGAGCACCTCGAGCAGGAAGGCCTCGAACTCGGCGTCGGCGCGGTCGATCTCGTCGATCAGCAGCACCACGGGCTGCTCGCTGGTGATGGCCTGCAGCAGGGGCCGCGGCAGCAGGAAGCGCTCGGAGAAGAAGACATCCTCCTCGTTCGAAAGGCGGTCGGCGGCCTCGCGCAGGGTCTTCGCGTCCCCAAGCATATCGCTGAGCTTCTCGCGCAGCAGCTGGGTGTAGAGCAGCTGCTTGGCGTACTCCCACTCGTAGAGGGCCTTGGTCTCGTCGAGGCCCTCGTAGCACTGGAGGCGGATCAGCTCGCGGCCCGTCGCGGCGGCCCAGCTCTTGGCCAGCTCGGTCTTGCCGACGCCGGCGGGGCCCTCGGCGAGCAGGGGCTTGCCAAGTCTGTCGGCCAGGAACATGGCAGTAGAGATCTCATCGGAGGCAATATACTGCTGGGTGGCCAGTATGTCGCGCGCATCGCTGATCGAATTGAGCATCCTCAAGGCTGCCTTTCTGTGCGAACGATTCAATAACGCCGTGGCGCGGCGCCATGGGCCGAAGAGGTCGCGAGGGGAATGTGTCGGGGGATATTAGAGGTATTATAGCATGGCGCCCCAGACGGCGCCGGGTTTGTGACCTGGAAAAACGGGTGGTATAGTGTCCGCTATGAGCTACGCGCGCTACCCCGCGGTGCTGTTCGACCTCGACGGCACCCTGACTGACCCCTACGTCGGGATCACCACGACCTTCCGCCACGCCCTGAGCGCCATGGGCGTCCCTCTGCCAGACGACGAAACTATGCGCACATGGATCGGCCCGCCGCTGCAGGACACCTTCCGCACCTACCTGGGCGACGCGGCCCTGGTCCAGCAGGCCGTGGCCATCTACCGGGCGCGCTACCGCGAGCACGGCATGTACGAGAACCGGGTCTACACGGGTATCCCCGAGCTGCTCCAGGCGGTGCGCGGGGCGGGCGCGAAGCTCTACGTGGCGACCTCGAAGCTTGTGGGCCCGGCGGTGGGCATCCTCGAGCACTTCGGCCTCGCGCCGTTCTTCGACGGCGTGGTCGGCTCCACCCCCGACGAGCGCATCACCTCGAAGACCCAGGTGATCGCCGCGGCCCTCGATCTGCTCACCCCGGTCGAGCGGGTCGGCTGCGTGATGGTGGGCGACACCGCCTACGATGTCGAGGGCGCCCGCGCCAATGACGTGCCCTGCATCGCCGTTAGCTACGGCTACGGCACCCTGGCCTCCCTCGTGTCGGCCGCGCCGCAAGCGCTGGCCCACTCGGTGGATGAGCTGCGCCCGCTACTGCTGGACGAAAGCCTATGAGCCTCCCGTCGATCAGCGACTACCCCGAGCGCTACCGCTTCCGCTTCTGCCCGCGCTGCGCGGCCGAGCTTGTGGTGGCCGAGGTCTTCGAGCAGCGGCGCCAGCGCTGCCCGGCCTGCGGCTGGGTGCACTTTCCGCTGCCCAACCTGGCCGCCACCGTGGTGATTATGCACGAGGGCGGCGTGGTGCTGGTGCAGCGCGACATCGAGCCCGACCGGGGCATCTGGCACCTGCCGATCGGCCACGTCGAGTACGGCGAGGACCCGGCCGCCGCCGCCATCCGCGAGGGCGAGGAGGAGACGGGCCTGCGGCTGGCCGAGCCGCGCTTCCTCACCTACACCCACGGGCCCTCGTACGGCGACCCGCGCCTATTCTACCTGGTGCTCAGCTTCGTCGCCCGCAGCGTCGGCGGCGCGCTCACCGGCAGCGACGAGGGCCGCAACACTATGGTCGTCCCCCTGGAGCAGCTGCCGCCCCTAAAGTGGACCAGCCAGCAGGATGCCGTGGCGGCGCTGCGCGCGCGCGATGTTCCTCGAGCTTGACAGCATCGCCAAATCGTACGATGGCGCCCCGGTGCTGCGCGGCGTGAGCCTGGGCGTCGAGGCGGGCACGATCGCGGCGCTGCTCGGGCCGTCGGGGTGCGGCAAGACGACGGCGTTGCGGTTGATCGCCGGACTCGAGTCCGCAGATGAGGGCTGCCTGCGGATCGGCGACCGCGACGTCACCCGTGTCGAGGCCAAGCACCG
>JAAXUL010000890.1 GCA_013336035.1 Chloroflexales bacterium | reverse complement strand
GCCCGCTCCTCTGGCACCGGCGGTTTTTCACCTGGCCGCGTCGAGTCGATCTCGAGCGCGAACTGGTCGAAGGGCTGGGCGCCAACCAGCCAGTAGGGTTCCCCGTCGGCGCCGACGACCTGGAAGCTGGGCGGGCCGGAACCGCCGGCCCGCCCTTCTTCGCTTTGGGGAGATCTAGCTGGCCCGAGCCTGGTCAGCACGCCAGGCTGGGCAGGAAGGTCTTGGTGCGGTCGGCGCCAATGCTAATACTCTCGAAGGCGCCGATATCGCAGCCCTGGCCCTGGGGGCGAGCCACGCCGCGCTGGTCGTCGGCCGCGCACGCGGCCGGCAGCCCGGCGTCAATAGCCGGGCTGCCGGGGCCAGGCACCAGCGCAGCCAGGTCAGGGTCGCCATGCTGCGGCAGGCTCAGGCCGGCCGGGATATCGAGCAGGTCGCCTGGCCCCGCGGTGAGCGTGCAGCCGCTGGTCGTCTCGATCAGATTGTGCCCCTCCGACTGGATTGGGCCGCCGCAATCGGCCTGGGCTCCGCCGAGGCCGCTGTTGGCGGCGAGCAATGTGTTCACCAGTGACACCAGGCCGCCGACGTTGCTGAGCCCGCCGGAGGCATCCTCGCCGCTGGCACTATTGCCCGCGACGGTGACATGGCGCAGGCTTACTGTTGCCTGGGGGCTGTTGATCAGCGCGCCCCCGTCGACGTGGGCGCGGTTGCTCATCAGCACGCAGTTGATCACATTGAGCACCCCGAAGTTAGCGATGCCGGCCCCGATGATAGCCACATTCCCTGCGACGCTCGTGCCGGTGAGCAGCAGATCGCCGAAGTTAGCCGCGCCGCCGCCAATCAGGGCCACATTGCCCCGCATCTCTCCGCCGACCAGGGCCGCCGTGCCATAGTTCGCCAGCCCGCCGCCGAAGAAGCCTGAGTTGGCGGCGATCTCGCTGTCGACCAGGCGGAGCTCGCCGGCGTTGCTCAGCCCGGCGCCGATCAGCCCGGTGTTGCTCAGCACCGCGGTGCGGGTCATCTCGAGGCTGCCAAAGTTGGCGATGCCCGCGCCCAGGCCCCGCCCAAAGAGGCCGAAGGACAGCCCCTGCCTGCGCAGGCTGCCATCGGCCAGGGCAAATATGATCTCCCCCTGTGCGAGCGAGGCCCTTACCTGAGCGATCTGCTGTCCGCTGGTCAGGCCGTTCTCCTGGACCCTGCTGTCCTCGATCAGCAGGTGGCCATAGTTGACGACACCCGCGCCGCTATCAGCGTTCCCGCCCGTCACGGTCAGGTTCCGGAATGCCGCCGTCGCCCCGTCGGCCACACGCACCACTGTGCCGCTCCCCTCCGCGTCGATCACCGTGTCGCCCGCCTCGGCGCCCTCGAGGGCCACATCGCGGGTCAGGGCCAGATGCTCGTGGTAGCGGCCCCCGCCGATCTTTATCGTGTTGCCCGGGTTGGCCTTGGCCAGGGCTGCGCCGATTGTTGCGCAGGGCGTCTCGGCTGTCAGACAGTCGTTGGCGTCGCTGCCCGTTACATGCACGTACAGCGTATTCTGGCCAGGGGTGTCCGGCTCTGCCTCGTAGGCGCCACTATCGCAGGCCGTAAGCTGGGGGCGCGGCACGCCTCGCTGGTCGCCGGCCGGGCAGGCCACCTGCTCGGACACGCCCGCGTCGATCGCCGGGCTCTCCGGCAGGAGCGCGCGCGTCAGGGTGGGCCCGCCGCCGCTCTCGAGGGGCCCCAGCAAGGGGTCGACGTCGATCTGATCGCCGGGCCCCGTGCTGCTGAAGGTGCAGCCGGCCGCCGGCCCGATCAGGTTGGCGTCGAGCGAGACCAGGTCGCCCACGCACTCGGGGGCGGCGCTCGTGCCCCCATTGTCGGCCACGATGCTGGCGCCGAGCTGTATCGTCGCGCCTTCGGCGGCCTGCAGCCCCCCGGCGGCGCCCGTGGCCTGGTTGCCGGCGACCGTGGCATAGCTGAGGGTGGCCGTGCCCGCGCCCGCCGCGAGCCCGCCGCCCGCCGTGGCTGTGTTGCCGGCAAAGGTGACGTTGGACGCCGTCAGGTCGCCCTGGCTGTAGATGCCGCCCCCGGTGACGCCGGTGTTGCTGATCACGGCCGTGTCACTGACGGTGAGCGTGCCGAAGCTGGCGATCCCGCCACCCAGGCCCTGGAAGCCCTCGCCGGCGCTTACGCGGTTCTCCTGGACGCTCACGCGCTCCAGGCTCAGGGCGCCATAGCTAGTGATGCCGCCGCCCGCGCCTATGGCGTTGCCGCCGCGCACCGTCAGGTCGCGCAACGCGACCCTGGCCTGGCTACTCAGGACGGTCAGCACCGTGCCGCGGCCGGCCCCATCGATCGCTGTTGTCGGGGCGCCCACCCCGACGATCGTAAGGCTCTTGCTCAGCGAGACTGTCTCGCTGTAGGTGCCCGCGGCCAGGAGCACCGTGTCGCCCGAGACGGCCTTGCCGACGGCGGCGCCGATGGTGTGGCAGGGCGTGGCCGAGCTTACGCAGTCGGCCGCGTCGTCGCCGTCAGGGGCGACATAGAGCGTGCGTGAGGGGGGGGGCGCGACCACAGTGTCGCGCTCGAAGGCCCCGCTGTCGCAGCCGTCGCCCTGGGGGCGTGCGACGCCGCGCTGGTCTGTAGCGGGGCAGCGGCCGGCGAAGGCCGCGTCGATGGCGGGGCTGCCTTCGAGGAGGGCGAGGGTCGGTGTGGGTCCGCCGTTGTCAGCCAGCGGGCCGAGCTGCGGGTCGGCGTCGAAGCTGTCCCCGCCGAACGCGTTGAAGCTGCAGCCGTCCAGGCGGCCCAGGATGTTGAAGCCGCTCGAGTTGACCGTCCCGCGGCACTGGGGCGCGTCGTCACCCCCATCGCTGTTCGCGGCCAGGATGCTGTCGGCGAGCGCCGGCGCGGCCCCCACCTCTGCGAACAGGCCCCCGGCGTCGCCGTCCGCGCTGTTGGTCGCGATCGTGCTGAAGCGCACGCTGGCGCTACCCTGGCCGAAGGCGAGGCCGCCCCCGTTCGCCTGGGCGCTATTGCTCGCTACGGTCAGGTTGCTCGCGCTGAACGTGCCCCGGCTGTAGATGCCCGCGCCCGTTACGCCCTGGTTCTCGACCACGGCGCTGCTGCTAATCGTCAGCGTGCCGAAGTTCAGGATGCCGCCGCCCAGGCCCTGGAAGCCCTCGCCAGCTGTGACGGCGTTATGCGCCACCAGCACCCCGCTGAGGGTCATGGTCCCGTAGTTGGCGATGCCGCCGCCGCCGCCTGAGGCCTGGCCCCTGACGATCGCCAGGTCTTGCAGGGCCGCCGTCACCTGGGCGCTGAGCACCGTGGCCACGGTCCCGCGCTGTCCGCCGTCGATCACCGTCGCGTCCGCGCCCGCGCCGACGATGGTGACGTTGCGGGTGAGTGAGAGATTCTCGAGGTAGGTGCCGGCCGCGACCCGCACGCTGTCGTCGGCGGCAGCCTTGCCGAGGGCCCCGCTGATGGTGCGACAGGCTGTCTCCTCGCTCAGGCAGTCGGCGGTATCATCGCCCGACAGGGCCACGAACCAGATGGCGCTCGACTGTGCCGTCACTGGCTCTGTCGTCGGTGCCAGGCACGCCACAAGGAAGAGTAACGTTGCTATGATCAGCGCTCGCATATACATCCCCTCCATAGCAGAGCCTGCGCGGAGGCGCAGGCGTCGTTTCGGCGCAGCTGAGACCTGGCTGGCGCGATGGTGTCTATGCTGTGAGGTGGTCATAGCAGCAGCGCTGTGCGTGTGCATGGGTTTCGGTCGGGAGGGGTGCGGGGAGG
>JAAXUL010000206.1 GCA_013336035.1 Chloroflexales bacterium | reverse complement strand
GCCGACCAGGAGGACGGGCACGTCAATATTTAGCGCGTGGCAACGCGCGGGGACCATTCCATGGGAGGGCAATGCTCTCCCCTCTGTTATCTCTCCGCCAGCAGCTGGATCAGCGTGACGCTGACGGTGACGATCAGGCTGTTCAGGTAAAAGCGGCCGAACGGCATCGCCGCCACTGCCTGGCCATAGTTCGCCCAGACGATCGGCCGCGGGACCCAGACCGGCCGGCGCGCAGGCTCGCCCAGCGATCTTATCGCTCGCCCTCCTCGGCCTCGTAGTGGTCCCAGCGGCGCTGGACCCAGCTCTGGGCCAGGGTGCAGAGGAAGATGATGGCGAAGAGCACCCAGGCCACAGCGAGGTGCTCACCCCGGCCGACGAGGAGCACCATATCAACAAGCACAGGTTCAAGATCCCCTTGTCTGCGGCTGCAAGAATATCGGCGAGGGGCTGCGCCGGGTGGCCGAGGGCGCGGCGATGCTGCGCACCAAGGGCGAGGCCATGGTCGGCATCGAGATCAGCACCATCCCCGCCGAGCAGCTGCTGGCCCGGCGCGGCTGGTAGTTATGAATGCAGGGGCGTATGGTCCTCGGGGATTGCGAACGCGCCGCGGGCCTGCTCCGGGTCGAAGCCGGCCAGCTGATGCACGCTCAGCCCCAGGGCGGTGGCCTGGACGGTCAGGTTGGCGACGGCCTGCCCCAGATCGTAGAGCGCGTAGGGGTTCGGCTTGCCGGGCTCGCGCTGCAGCTGGGCCACGGTGAGCACCAGCACACCCACCGCCGCCCCGACCGCGGCCGCTGCTGCGCCCACCGCCCCGGCCACGTCTGAGGCCACTACCGCCCCGGCGACCGAGGCCCCCGCCACGACCGAGGCCAGCCCGGTTACGTTACATCCCGCTCGTCCCCGTGGCCAACGTTCACATCAAACCTCTGGGCATCTACTCGCGCAAGCTGAAGAGCCTGGACGAGCTCACCGCCGGGGAGGTCAATGTATTTGATAATAATGATCGATTAAGTTATATTTAACCCACCACCATTCTCCCACACGACACCGCCAGGCCGGCAGCGCATACGCCAAGGAGCAGCGTGCCATGCGTGACATCTCGCGGCGACTGAGCGACGAGGAGCCCCCAGCTCCCGCCGACGCATCCTGGGTCTTCACGATGCTCTCGGAGGGTATGTACTTCCCACCGCCCGATCCGTCGGCCGATCCGTTCGAGGAGAGCACCGATCAGAGCGGGCACCTGCTGCTGGCCCTGCTGGTGGCGCTGCTGCTGGTCAACCAGCTGGTCTGAGGAAGGCCCTATGCACCCGCTCTGCAGCTGAGCGTTCGGGGCCTCACCCATCGGCGCCGACTACCGACCGGGAGTCGCTCATTGTACTGGAAGGGACAGACACCATGGCTGACCGCACCCCCACCTGGCTCGCCGACGAGGAGCAGCGCCGCCTGTTCGCGGATCGCATCGCCGACGGCGCGCAGCGCGCCGTAGTGACCCGCCGCGAGTTTCTGACCGCCCTGGGCCTGGGCAGCACCTCGCTGCTGCTGGCCGCCTGCGGCGCCGCCCCGCCCGCCGCCCCGACGCCCGCATCGCCCGCCGCTCCCACCGCCGGACCCGCCGCCGCCGCGGGCAATCCGCTGCCTGATGACAAGCAGGTCTTCCGCGTGACGGCCCACGACTTCGTCTCCAGCTTCACGCGCTAGCTCGACCCGGCCACCGCCGCGAGCTACGCCGCCATCCTCTACGACATCAAGGGCGGCAGCGCTGATCAGCTGGGGCTCAAGGCCGTCGACGACCTGACGCTCGAGATCACCCTGATCGGCCCGCGCGAGTACTTCCCGCTGCTGCTCGCCTACGCCTCGGCCCTGCCGGCCCACCGCGGGGATTATGATGGAACCGGTGAGGCGTACAGTATCCAGATGCTCCATACCAGCTGGATATTCCATGGGCGTGCGTGCTGTCTGGCTGACGGCATACATATTGCGTCACGACAGATCGGTATGCCTGAATAGCGAGGAGTGCACTATGAGTAGCCCGAAGTCAACCGACAAGCCCGCAGCCGCGGAGGGGTCCGGGGCGCAGATCTATGATACGGACACGCCGGCCGCCGCGAAGAAATCGGGGCCGGGTGTGTACGACACCCCCTCACGGGCCGGTGGTCTGCCGCTGGGTATAATGGTGGGGGTGGGGGTTGTCGTCGCCCTTCTCATCCTCGCCTTCCTCCTCTTCCAGTTTGTGTTCTAGGTCAGTACCGCTCGCGCTCCACATCTTCACCGCATATCCCGCCTCGCTCCCGCCACCGCAGAGACGCTGATCGCCGTACCCAACTCAGGAGACCCTCCCAGTGAACGAACAATTCCAGGACGCCATGCGCGAGGCAACGCGTCTCACACGAGCGGGGCGCCTGATCGAGGCGACCGCCCTGATCCAGCGCACACTCCAGGGCGCAGGCGCGGCGGCGCCATCAGGCACCCCGGATGCACCGCCCGCCGGCGACATCATTGAGGGCGTATTCTACGTTACTGAGCCGGCCCCAGCCGCAGCTGCCCCCCCTGCGCTACGTGACGCCAGCACTGCTGAGGTGCCTCCCTTGACAGCGGTAACTGGCGCCCCGCCCGCCGCGCCGCCGCGCCACGCGAAGATACCTCCGAGGCCCCGGCGGGCAGAACCCACCCCTACGCCCGGCAGCACGGGGGAGGGCGGGAAGTTCCTCAGCGGCGTGTACACCGCGCAGGCCGGCACGCGCCCCTACAAGCTGTACGTGCCGAGCGCCTACCGCGGCCAGGCGCTCCCGCTGGTGGTCATGCTCCACGGGTGCACCCAGAACCCCGATGACTTCGCCACCGGCACCCGTATGAATGAGCTCGCCGAGGAGCACAGTTGCCTGGTCGTCTACCCGGCCCAGGTGCCCGGCGCCAATGCCTCAACCTGCTGGAACTGGTTTGAGCCCGCCAACCAGCGGCGGGGGCAGGGCGAGCCGGCGCTGATCGCCGGCATCACACAACAGGTCGGCACCGGCTACGCCGTCGACGCGCGGCGGATCTTTGTAGCGGGCCTCTCGGCAGGTGGCGCGATGGCCGTGATTATGGCGATGACCTACCCCGATCTGTACGCGGCGGTCGGCTGCCATTCGGGCCTGGCCTATGGGGCAGCCCATGATCTACCCTCCGCGCTCAGCGCGATGGGTCGCGCCGTGAAGCCGCGCGCGCGCAGGGGCGCCCCCAGCACAGCGGCGGCTCCCAGCCCGCGCGCGCTGCCCCTGATCGTGTTCCAGGGCGATCAGGACACAACCGTACACCCCCGTAACGCCGAGCAGCTGATTGCCCAGTGGATGGCGCTTCCCCCGAGTGATACGCCCGCATCGACGGGCCCACGCAAGCCGAAGGTTCTGCACAAGCAGGTCGCCGCTAGCTATGCCTACACCCGAGCCAGCTACGCCGACGCGAGCGGGCAGGTGCAAATCGAACACTGGCTGATCCACGGGGCAGGCCACGGCTGGTCGGGCGGCAGCCCGGAGGGCTCGTTCACCGTGCCCAGCGGCCCTGACGCGGCGCGCGAGATGCTGCGCTTTTTCCTGGCCTATTCTCAGCCCGAGGGCTAACGCCGGCGCTGCCGACGCGACCCACCCGGCTCACGCCCTGCCCCGCAGGCTGCCTCGGCGTAGAGGCGATCACGTCGCCCTTATCGTTACTCCTGGTCGGCGAAGAGCAGGGTGCTGAGGTAGCGCTCGCCGTTGCTCGGCACGATGAAGACGATCAGCTTGCCGGCGTTCTCGGGCCGGCGCGCCACCTCAAGCGCCGCCCAGGCCGCCGCGCCGCTGCTGATGCCCACCAGCAGCCCCTCCTCCTTCGCCAGCCGCCGCGCCGTCGCCACCGCGTCCTCGTTCGTCACCTGGACGATCTCGTCGATGATCTCCCGGTTGAGGATGTCCGGGACAAAGCCCGCCCCGATGCCCTGGATCTTGTGCGGGCCAGGCTTGCCGCCCGAGAGCACCGGCGAGGCCTCCGGCTCGACCGCGATCGCCTGGAACGATGGCTTGCGCGCCTTGATCACCTCGGCCACCCCGCGCCTGGTCAACGACCAGCTCCACGGCGCGGTCCCGGTGCTCCAGACGATCTTTAGCCCGCTCACCACGGCGATGAAGCTCTCGGCCGGCCAGGCGATCGCGCACCTGCGCCAGCGCCTCGACCTGCTGCACGAGGCCCTGGCCGTGATCACGGAGGTGACGCGCCAGCTCGTGCGCGAGACGCTCGCGCAGGGGGCGGCGGGCATCTTCTTCGCGACCCAGGGCGCGAGCACGACGCTGCTCTCCCCAGCGGAGTACCAGGAGTTCGGCGCGCGCTATGACCTGCAGGTGCTCGCCGCGGCCCCCGCTTCACGCTGCTGCACCTCCACGGTGAGCAGATCCTCTTCTCCGACCTGGCGCGGCCTGGGAGCGCTGTTCCAACCACGGAGGGTGCGGGCCTGGACGCCAAGCTCCGTGGGGATCTGGGGCACGACCTCGCTGCTCCAGGCGTCCTCGACCAGGGCCAGCGATTGCGGCGCCTCGGCGACGTCAGTATGATGGGACCGAACCGGCATCGATTCCTCCTGTGTGTTGGCGTGGTATGCAAACGGCACCATAGCACAGGCGGTCATGCCGGTTCAATCTTCGATTGTTCAGGTGCGTAAGTTCGCGCTTATGGAACCGGGTTCCCCCACGTTCACCGTTAGTCCTGGGCGGTCGCGAGGCGTGGGTGGTGGTGGGCCGTCAGGTGGTGGGCGTCGGCGCCGCTGTGGCCGCAGGGCTCGAGGTGGACGCCCACGACCGCGAGGCGCGGCACGGCGTGGAACAGCGCGTGGCGCACCTCCTCGGCGATCCGGTAGCTCGCGCGCGTCGGCAGATCTTCGTCCACCGTGATGTGCAGGTCAGCGTGGAGCGTGTGCCCGATCCAGCGGACGCGCACGCCGGTCGCCGCCTCAACCCCGTCCACGCGGCCGGCGGTGTGCTGGACCGTCTCCACCAGGGCCGGGTCCACGGCGTCCATCAGCCGGTGCCACATCGCCACCGCCGAGTCCTTGACGATGACCAGGATGGCGGCGGTGATGGCCAGGCCGATGAGTGGATCGGCCAGCGGGAAGCCCAGAGCGGCGCCTGCGGCGCCCAGCAGCACGGCCAGGGAGGTGAAGCCGTCCACGCGGGCGTGCTGCCCGTCGGCCACCAGGGCCGCCGAGCCGATCTCGGTGCCGACCTTGATGCGGAAGATCGCCACGGCCTCGTTGCCCAGGAAGCCGATCAGGGCCGCCGCCGCGACCCAGCCGAGGTGGCTGATCGGCTGAGGCTCGATCAGCCGGTGGTAGCTCTCGTAGCCGGCGAGCAGGGCGCTCGCCAAGATCATCAGCACGATGGCGGCGCCGGCCAGGTCCTCGGCGCGGCCGTAGCCGTAGGTGTAGCGGCGGGTCGCGGCCCGCCGGCTCAGCGCGAAGGCCAGCCAGAGTGGCAGGGCCGTCAGGGCGTCGGCGAAATTGTGTACGGTGTCGGCGAAGAGCGCCGTGCTCCCGCTGAGCAGCACGATGGCGAGCTGGAAGAGGGCGGTCGCCGTCAGCCCGATCAGCGAGACCTTGAGCGCCCAGATGCCCCGCGCGCTGCCCTCGAGGGCCGCGTCCACCTTGTCCTCGGCGGCGTGGCTGTGGCTGAAGGGCAGCCAGTGCCATAGCCGGCTCGTCCACGTGTCGTGGTCGTGCCCGTGGTCGTGAGGGGCGTGGTGGGCGTGATGATCGTGGTCCTGCGCGTGGTCGTGGTGGTCGTGCTGACCGTGGTGGTCGTGCTGACCGTGGTCGTGCTGGTCGTGGTGGTCGCCGTGGGCGTGGCCGAGCTGTGCCATCGGGGGAACTCCTCTCGTGGTTCAGGCGCTGAGCCGCTGGTCCAGGGGCGGCGGTCGCTCACCGGCGGGGCGGCGCACCCGGGCGGCCAGGGCCTGGCGCCACGGGCGGCCGAGAGCGCGGGCGATGGCCGGGTCGGTCTCGAGCAGCAGGGCGAGGTGGTCGAGGGCGTGGGCGAGGACGTGGGCCAGAGCGATGCGCTCAGGCGGCGCCAGGGGGGCGCTGCGCGCCGGCGCCACCGTGGTCACGGGCTCAAGGTCCCACGGCCCCGCACGATCACTGGCTTTCCGACCACCCCACGGTGGGAGCACGATGAGGTAGGTCAGCACGAGCCGGCCGTCGGCGCCAGAGCCGGGCTCATAGCGCCAGGCGGTCGAGTGGATAACGGAGCGGCGCGGCGTGAGCCGCGCGCCAAAGACCTCCTCGACCCGGGTGCGGACCAGCGTGCTGGGGTGGGTGCCGGGAATCTGCGGCTCCTGCCAGGCGGCGCTCGCAGCGTCCTGCCCACGCCGGATATGGCAGACCCGCTGGGCGCGCAGCGTGACGGGCAGGATCTCGCACCAGACCGGCGTGGCCGGCAGGCTTCCCCGGCTCTCCCACAGCCCTGGGGCGGGGAGCATGTACGGCTGGGTTGTCATTGATCGCCTCCCGGGGTGGCACAGCGTACGGCTGGGCGGACGTCGCTCATGGTTCTGGGGATAAAATTAATATATTCTCTTTAATTTGTCAAGTATTCGACTGCGTGATACTTGACATGGTTGCGCAAACGGGGCCAGCCGATCAAAGAAGGCTTCGAGCGTGGGCTCACCACTGACCGCGTAGCCAAGCAGGATGGCGACGAAGTCGAGTACATCGAAGGTGCCGGCCCGGCCACGGGCGAGTCGCACATGCTGGCTGATGACGCTTCGCGTCGGCGCGTAGCGCCATCGCGTCGAGGTGGCCCTGTTGGGTGAAATAGCGGGCCAGCAGGACGATTTCGGCGAACCAGGGCGGAATGGACGGCGCCTCTTCGGGCGAGGTCTGGATCGTGACGGGCGGGGCAAGCTCGCTGAGGTCCAGGCGCATCCGAGCGTCGCATTCTTGTTTCGGGCCTGGAGCACGCCAAGCCTTGGCGGCTGGGCGATCATGTCGGGGCTCGGGCTGGTGTGGGCGAGCGCGATGTACCTGATGGCGCGCGCCTACAGTCTGGCCCAGGCCTCGGTCGTCGCCCCATTCGAGTATGCCACGCTGCCGATTAACGCGGTATGGAAGACTCGACACCTCGACGTCCGCGCGTCATCGTTTCCAGTGGCATCCTCGAAGGGGCGACCGAGCCCAGCTCAGGCGTGCGCAGCTTCAAAGCGATCCCATTTGCCGCACCACCGGTGGGTGAGCTGCGCTGGCGCCCGCCGCAGCGGGCTGCGCCTTGGGCAGGCGTGCGCCCCGCCCACGAGTTCGGGCCGCGGGCCATGCAGCTGCCCGTCTTCGGCGATATGAACTTCCGCTCGCATGGCATGGGCGAGGACTGTCTATATCTCAACGTGTGGGCGCCTCCCGAGCCGACGGCGGAACGATTGCCGGTGCTGGTCTACTTCTATGGCGGGGGCAATGTCGCCGGCGACGGCTCGGAGCCGCGCTACGACGGCGCCCGCCTGGCCGAGCGCGGCATCATCACCCTCACCGTCAACTACCGCCTGAACATCTTCGGCTTCTTCGCGCACCCCGAGCTGACGCAGGAGTCGCCGCAGCGTGCCTCGGGGAGCTATGGCTATCTCGACCAGGCGGCGGCGTTGCGCTGGGTGCGGGAGAATATCGCGGCCTTTGGCGGGGACCCCAGGCGCGTGACCATCGCCGGCGAGTCGGCAGGCTCGATCTCCGTCAGCGCCCAGATGGTGTCGGCCCTGGCGAAGGGCATGATCGCAGGCGCCATCGGGTCGAGCGGCTCGATGATGGCGCACTCTCGCCCGTGGCGCTGGCCGATGCGGAGCGCGCCGGCGTGGCGTTCGCAGCCAGCGTCGGGGCCTCGTCACTGGCCGAGCTGCGCACGCTCCCGGCTGAGCTCAAGGAGCGCGCAGAAGCCGGCGGCGTCGCACAGGGGCGCGGCGAAGCGGATGGCGATCAGATGGGCTGCGCGGATCTGGTAGCGCCGGTCGAGCTCGCCGCCCAGGCCGACCGCGTGCAGCTCCTGGCGCAGCCGGTCGCGCAGCTGGTTCAGCCCCTCGTCTGCCGGGAAGCCCTGGATCATCACGGCGCCACGCACGGCCGTGATCCCACGAAAGGCGATCCGCACGGGAGCAGCACCCTGCAGCGCCGCGTCTGTTGCCGCCCGGTACCTGGCCAGGCGCGCGTAGTGCGGCTGATACTGCACGGTGGCAGTGAAGAGCGAGAGCACGGTGAGATGCAGATCGGCGACCGGGTAGATGTACTGGCCGGGCTCAAGCTGCGCCGCCTCGGCGAGGAAGGCGCCAAGCGTAGCAGCAATGGCCGCCGGGGGACGGAGAATGAGCGAGAGCCCACGTCGTCCATCCGGCTGGGCGCCGGACAGGTGCGGGTCGAGCTCCACTGCGCCTGTCGCCAGCGCCGGTCGCGCCATCTGCCAGAAGCCATCATAGTGGGCGTGAAGGGGATGATCTGTATGAAGCATGCGTGTCGCTCTGCCTCCAGCCTCGACGGATATGTGCGCTATCATGCCATAAGATCGTCGAGGAGATCGGAGGACTCGCATGCACTACGGCCTGGAGATCATCCCCTTTGGCACCTACAGCGACCCGCGGGCGATCGTGCGCCTCGCGCAGACCGCCGAGGCCGCCGGGTGGGAGGCCATCGCTCTCTGGGATCACCTGCTCTTTCCTTACGGTGCCGGCGACCCCTGGGTGACGTTAGCGGCCGTCGCCCAGGCGACCACCCGCCTGACGCTGATCACCGCGGTCGCGCCGCTGCCGCGCTACCGACCACATCTCCTGGCCCGCACGCTCGCCGCGCTGGACATCCTCAGCGGGGGGCGGGTGATCTTCGGCACCGGGCTGGGCGTGGCCTTCGACCAGGCGCCCTTCGGCGACCCCACCGACGCGCCAACCCTGGCCGCGATGCTCGACGAGGGCCTGGACGTGCTCAGGGGGCTCTGGGACGGTGAGGCGGTTGTCCACCAGGGGCGCTTCTACACAGTGGAAGGCGCCCAGTTGGTGCCAACACCCGTGCAGCGCCCGCGTATCCCGGTCTGGATCGGCGGCGACAGCCCGGCGGCGCTACGGCGGGCGGCGCGTTGGGACGGCTGGGTCATCGGGACGATCGACGAGCAGTGCCAGGTCACGAAGTCGCCTGATCGACTGGCCGAGCAAGTGGCGGTGCTGCGATCATACCGGGCTGACGACGCGCCCTTCGACGTAGCGGTGGACGGAGTCTCATCGGCGGGTGACCGCGAACACGTGCGCGAGTACGCCGAGGCCGGCGCGACCTGGTGGCTAGAGGCGATTTTCGGCTCCCGCGGCTCCGATGAGGAGCTGCTCGCGCGGATCAGCGCCGGGCCGCCGGCCGGCTGAGGGTGCATGCCAACCCACCCGTTGCTGCTGCCGCTGCTGTTGCACAAGATTTACCTGGCCACCACATTCCCTGCAGATGGCCGTCGCGGTGCGCGCGTGCAACCGAATTCGCACCCAATGCGTACCATTCAATAATTGGGAATGCTCGCGCGAGACATCAGCAAGCAGCCGCTCGTGTTCGGTCACCGTGGCGCCTCAGGCTGCGGAGGTGCCAGGAGCTCTTCCAGGTGATGCCGTACGTGCCGCAGATAGTCGCGAATGACAAAGGCTAACGACACCGGTTCCGCCTGGCCAATGTCACAGGGCGCTGATAACACTGCGGTCGGAAGACGCTCGATCACCGTGCTTAGGTGGCGGTTATACGAGGACCAGAGTACAAGCAGTGCGTTCCAGTCGCTTGCGTGATACTGCTGAATACGCACCCAGTCAGTCTGGCTATAGACATGCTTGGTGACCGCGGTTGGGTTGGCGGCGGCACGGACAAAGCGCTGATGATTGTTGGCGGCCGAGTCAATCAAATGACCAAGGATTTCTTGCTTCGACCACGCATCTGGCTGTGCTTTGAATAACACGTCGCAGGATTCCAGCCGGGCCAGCACGACAGAGGCCTCATCAACGAGGGTACGGAGTTCAGCAGCGACGTCGTTCACAGGACATCCTTTCGTTATCACAACGCTATAGGCATCGGCACCACGAGGAGCATACGATCACCTACGATAGATCTCCTGGTCGGTGAAGTGCCGCACCGTGAAGGGCGCATCCTCGCCGGGCCAGGGCTTGCCTGCAAAGAACTCGTCGGGGGTCATTGAGCTTCTCCGCTGCCGCGCAGCTATCGTGACCCTACCACTGATTCTTGGTCTGACGGCTACGGCATAGCTGCGCGCCCACGCTGCCACAGCCTGGAGTACCTGCTCTTGCTGCGGCAGCTCAAAGGGCAGGATCTCAAAGTCCTGCCCACGCAAGCCGGGGAGGTAGGCTTCCGGGAAGCACAC
>JAAXUL010000889.1 GCA_013336035.1 Chloroflexales bacterium | reverse complement strand
CCAGGGCGAGGCCCTGGTGTTCCTGGCCTCGGCCCTGGGCAAGGCTGGCGAGCTGGGCCGCGCCAAGGGCATAGCCGAGCGGGCCCTGCAGCTGCCCTTGGCGCCCGCCCGCCGCGTGCAGCTGCTCGCCGGGCGGGCCTGGCAGAGCCTGGCCGGCGGGGCGTGGCCCGAGGCCGCCACCGACCTCGACGAGGCCCTGTCCATCGCCGAGCGGGCGGGCGACCCGCGGGCCCTCCCCGCCCTTGCCGTGGCGCTCACCGGCTCGCTGATGGGGCTGCCCGGGGGCGCCGCCCGCGTCGCCCGGCTCAGCCGCCTGGTGGCGACCCTCGCAGCGCCGGGCGACCTGGTGCTGCACGCGACCACGGCCGCCATGCGCGCCTGGGCCGCGATCTGGCTCGACCGCTGGGACGAGGCTGGCGCCGAGGGTCGGCGGGCCGAGGAGCTGATCGCGCCGGTCGAGGCCTTCACCAGCATCCACGCCGAGCTCTACCTCCAGCGGCCGGTGCGCGCCGCGCTCAGGGGCGAGACGGCCCTGGCCGACGAGGGCTTCGCGCGCCTGCTCACCGCGCTCGATCAGCAAGAGGCCCTGCGCCGCGACTGGCAGGTCATGTTCCTCCACCCGCTCGCCCGCGTGCGCTGGCTGCAGGGCCGCCACGACGAGCTGCGCGCGCTCTACCGGCGCATGGCCGCCGCGCTCAGTGGGAGCATCCGCCCCAGCGATGCGTCGCTCTGCCGAGAGATTGGCGCCCTGGTGCATCTGGCCGACGGGCGCGCCGAGGAGGCGCTCGGCGAGCTGCGGGCCATCGCGGCGGACCAGGCGCGCCTTGCGGTCGCCCCAATCTTTGGCGACCCGCGCCTGCACCTGGCCTACGCCTATCTGCGGGCCGCACGCCCGGACGAGGCGCTGGCCGCCGCGGGCCCGGCCCTCGCCGCGATCAGGCGCGAGGGGGCGCCGGGGCGCCTGCGCTGGCAGGGGCCGGCCGTCGTCACCCCCATCCTGCGCCTGTGCGCCGCGGGCGGCCCCCACGCCGACTTCGCCGCCGCCGCCCTGGCCGCGCTTGAGCCCTCGGCCGTGCCACCGCAGGCGCCGACAATGGCCCGGCCCTGAACAGCCGCAGGGCGGCGTCAACGTGGTGACGGACTTTGCGCTGGCTCTGTGAACAGGCATCTTCCGGTTGACGGGCGGTAAGAGCAGATCTACAATCACCTAGTGACATGAGAGGCGTGGCGCCCGACCTTGCGCGGCGCGCGCGGATACACAAGAGCGACACCCGTGCGATGAGCGCCCGGCTCACCGTTGAGCCAGGGCCGACCACTGGGCAGCGTCCGCTGGCGCCGCCTGGCCCTGTCGCGGGTGGTCGGTGTCGCGTGTAGGGGATGCATGGACGACTATCATCAACCTGGACGTTGGACCTGGTTCAACCTGCTGCAGCCCGGCGCACAGCGCCGGCAGCTCGTGTGCTGCGTGAGCCGCGTGGTGGCGCGACTGGTCTGATGCCGCGCCCGGCGTGACCTCTGCACCCCCGCGCCGCCGGCGTCGGGGGTTTTTGCTGCCCGGCCCGGGCCGCCGCGGAGGAGGCACGCAATGCTGTTTCTGGCCAACCTGCTCGACCGGCCGGTCCTTGGCAAGACCGGCGAGCCCATCGGCACCCTCGACGACCTGATCGTCCGCATCGCCGACGCCCCCTACCCACCGATCACCGGCCTGGTGGTGAAGGACCGCGGGCGTCGCTTCTTCGTGCCCGCCGAACACCTCGCCGCGATGAATGGCAGCATCCAGCTCAACTCGTCGCAGGTCAACCTCCAGCACTTCAGCCGCCGCGACGGCGAGGTGCTGCTCGGCAAGGATGTGCTCGACCACCAGATCATCGATGTCGGCGGCCGGCGCCTGGTGCGGGTCAACGATGTGCAGCTGGCCCTGCTCGAGCGCGTCTACCGGGTCGTCGGCGTGGACATCAGCCCCCAGGCGCTGCTGCGCCGGCTTGGCCCCAGGGGCCTGTCCGACCACATCATCGGCCGCCGGATCATCGACTGGGACGAGGCCCAGTACCTGGCGAGCGCCGCCCCCGTGCAGCTCAAGGTCTCCTACGACCGCCTGGCCGACCTGCACCCGGTGGACCTCGCCCGCATCGTCGATGCGCTCTCGGTGCGCGAGAGCGCCGCGATCGTGGCGGCCCTCGACGATGAGACCGCCGCCGAGACCCTCGAGGAGCTGAGCGACGAGCGCGTGGCCGACCTGCTGGAGGGGATGGAGCCCGAGCGGGCCGCCGATATCCTCGAGGAGATGGAGCCCAGCGCCGCCGCCGACGCGCTGGAGGACCTCGACGACAGCGTGGCCGAGCAGATCCTCGCCGAGATGGAGCCTGAGGAGGCCGCCGATGTGCAGGCCCTGCTGGCCTACGACGAGGACAGCGCCGGGCGCCTGATGACGAGCGACCTGGTTCGCCTGTCGGAGCACACCACCGTCGGCGAGTCGCTGGCGGCCATCCGCGCCCTGGAGGAGGTGCCCGACCCGCTGCTCGCGGTCTATGTGATCGGCGAGGACCCGGACCGCCTGCGCGGCATCGTGCGCCTGCGCCTGCTGATCACCAGCGACCCGGCCACCCCGCTGGCCGAGCTGATGGAGACGGAGGTCCCGACCGTTGGGCCCGATGACCGGGCCGAGGACGCCGCCCGCCTGCTGGCCGAGTACAACCTGCTCGCCATCCCCGTGCTCGACGCCGAGGAGCGCTTCATCGGGGTCGTGACTGTTGACGACGCCCTGGCCGTGCTGCTGCCCGAGATCTGGCAGCGCCGAGGCCCGCATATGTTCCGCTAGGGGAGGACACCCACTATGTCAATGCCCGATCAGACCTCCTCCCCGCGCGTGGGGGCCGAGCGCCCCACCGGCGAGGCCCGCGCCCGCGGGCGGCAGCTGCTGCCCTACCTGCTGGCCCTCGGGCCGGGCCTGCTCGCCGCCAGCGCCGGCAACGACGCCGGCGGCATCGCCACCTACGCCTCGGCCGGGGCCGACTATGGCTACAATATGCTCTGGGCGATGGTGGTCGTGACCATCTTCGTCGGGGTCGTGCAAGAGATGAGCGCCCGCCTCGGCGCGGTGACTGGCAAAGGCTTCTCCGACCTCGTGCGCGAGACCTTCCCACTGCGCATGACCGCCCTGATCCTCGGCACCCTCTTCGTCGCCAACCTCGGCATTATCGTCTCGGAGTTTGTCGGCATCGCGGCCGCGGCGGAGCTGTTCGGGGTGAGCCGCTACCTGGCGGTGCCCCTGGCCGCGGTGGTGGTCTGGCTGCTGATCACCCGCGGCTCGTATGGCAACGTCGAGAAGGTCTTCCTCGCGCTGACGCTGGTCTTCTTCGCCTACATCGGCGCGGCCGTGCTTGCCCAGCCCGACTGGGGAGCGGTCATACGCAGCGTCGTCCAGCCCCAGATCACCTGGGACGCGCGCTACCTCCAGCTGCTGATCGCGATCATCGGCACGACCATCTCGCCCTACATGCAGCTCTACGTGCAGTCGTCGGTGGTCGAGAAGGGCGTGACGCCGGCGGAGTATGGCTACACGCGCTTCGACGTGCTGGCCGGCACGGTGTTTGCCGGGATCGTGGCCGCCTTCATCATGATCGCGACTGCGGCGACCCTCTACCCGCGCGGTATCGAGATCACGAGCGCCGCCGACGCGGCAATGGCGCTGGAGCCGATCGCGGGGGAGTTCGCCCACGAGCTGTTTGCCCTGGGGCTGCTGGGCGCCTCGCTGCTGGCGGCGGGCGTGCTGCCGCT
>JAAXUL010000888.1 GCA_013336035.1 Chloroflexales bacterium | reverse complement strand
CCGCAAGCGCGCGGGGCGGAGGGCACCGTCTGGGAACTCCTGGTCGCCGCCCAGGCGCTTCCCTACCGCTTCGCCTCGCCCTTCGCCGACCTGGGGATGACTGCCCACGAACGCCGGCAACTCCGGCGCGAGCGGGAGATCCTCACGACCACCCAAGTCGCCTACATCCTGCCGCGCCCTGGTACGACCCGCCGGCCGCCGCAGCCCTGGCTCTACGTGCGGACCAGGCGCACCGGCCACTATCGGGTGAATGAGATGGGCGTCATCGAGCGCTACGGCAAGCGCATCCAGCGCCTGGGCAGCGGCAGCATCACGGAGCATCGCTGGTACCCCTGCACGCTGCGCGGGGTGCGCTGGCTCCAGGTGGTCGCCGATGGGCGCAGGGCGCGGAAGGTGAACCAGATCCAAGCCTCTCGTGCGTACACCACGGATACGGCTGCCCTGATCCCCGCTGAGCCGGCTGGCGCTACGGAGAAGGTCGCTGCTGCCGAACAGCTGCGCCTCTTCCCATAGTACCGTGCGCTGGCCCATCCCCCCGCGCCACTGCCTTCGCTCCTTCTGACGGCTCGCCATCCGCCCCAGTGCCTACCAGCCGCAGCTGCGGCTGGTCTCAGGTGCCCAGGTTTCGAGACAAGCCGGAAGGGCACACCGATGGCACAGTTCACCAGCGCGACCGCCGCGGCGCACGGGCGCAGTGGGGGACAGCGCTCCCATCAGCATTTGGAGCAGCAGTACGCCGATCTGGTCCTCACCAATCCCTCAGCCGCCGAGCGTGTGGCCGCGCTTATCCGCCAGGGCCACCGTCTCATCCTGGCCCTCCGCGTCGTGAAGATCGTCGACCAGATGAACGCGGGAGGCCACTGATGCGTATCCGCGAACTTCCCCTCCACGAGCAGCCCATCAGCCGGATCGCCGACCGCGGACCTGACGCCCTTAGCGACGCTGAGCTGCTCGCCCTCGTCTCTGGCCAGCAGGACCTCGAGATCTGCGCGCGCAGCCTGCGCGAGTATCACGGCTGGGTCGGCCTGCTCCGCGCCGATATGCGCGCGGTCGCCGCCAGCATCGGCACGCCGCGCCGTGCGGCCAGCCTCAAGGCGGCCCTGGAGATTGGCCGCCGGCTCCTGGTCGCCGGCTACGAGGGTCGCTACCAGGTCAAGTCGCCAGCCGATGTCGCCCAGCTCTTTATGGTCGAGATGATGGCCCTTGACCAGGAAGAGCTGTGGGTCGCGTGCCTTGACACCAAGAACAGGCTGATCAAAATCGCCAAAGTCTATCGTGGATCGGTGAATACGGCGATGATCAGGGTAGGAGAAGTGTTCAAGGAGGCGTTGCGGCTTAACGCCGCGTCGATTGTCGTCGCACATAATCATCCTTCCTCAGACCCGACGCCGTCACCCGAGGATATTCTCGTGACGAGGCAAATTGTGGAGGCTGGAAAGCTCCTTGATTGCGAGTGTTTAGACCACCTCGTCCTGGCGGGCAATCGATTCGCCTCCCTTCGGGAGCGAGGCCTCGGCTTCCCGAGCTAGGCTTGTCCCCCTGTTACGTCCCCCCAATTGACCCCCTTTTTGTCCCCTTCGCAAATGTCCACTTTCCGTATATGCTTTCCGTACAGTGTTCCACGGTTTCTGGCCGTCTGAGCAGCACGTCACACACAGAGCACATGCGATAGCCGCATATACGGAGGGCACGATGCGTGAGCAGCAGGAGCGCGGGGGAGTCCGACCGGAGCCTTTAGTCGAGCCGCTGCTGGTACGGGTGGAGGAGGCCGCCCGTATGCTCAGCCTGAGCCGCTCGACCATCTACGAGATGATGGACGCCGGCGAGCTGCCCTCGGTCCGCCGTGGGGCTGCCCGGCGGATCCCGGTAGCGGCGCTGCGCGATTGGGTCGCGCAACAGACCACGCACGGCGTGAACCACAGCTAACGCGCAACGACGGCAGACTCGCGCGAGCGCCGTCGTCCTTGAGGATTCAACGAGGCTTCTATGGCACAACGACGGCGCGGACGAGGCGAGGGCTCCATCCACGAGCGGCCCGATGGGCGCTGGTGCGCCTTGCTCGACCTGGGGATCGTGAATGGCAAGCGGAAGCGGAAGTACATCTACGGCGCGACCCGCAGGGAGGTGGTGGAGAAGCTGAAGGCCGCCCAGGCCGCCCAGGCCACCGGCGCCAACCTGGCCATCGAGCGCATCACCGTGGCGCAGTTCCTTGACCGCTGGATCGCCGACGTGGTCAGCAGGCGCAACAAGCCCCGCACGGTCGACGGCTACAAGCAGATCATCAAGGATCACCTCAAGCCACACGTCGGTCGGCACCAGCTCGACAAGCTGCGCCCCGAGCACGTCCAGGCCATGCTCAACACCCTGGCGGCCGAGGGCCGGAAATACAACACGGTGCGCAACGTGCGCGCCACCCTCCGGCGGGCCCTCAACCAGGCGTTGCGCTGGCAGTACGTCCAGCGCAACGTCGCGACCCTCGTCGATGTGCCGCGCTACCGCGAGGATGACGATGCCGACGACGAGGGGCAGCCGCGGGGCGAGTTCACCATCCAGCCGCTCGACGAGGAGCAGGCCCGAGCGCTGCTCAAGGCGGTCGAAGGGCACCGGCTGGAGGCCCTCTACCGCATCGCGCTCAGCCTTGGCCTGCGGCGAGGCGAGGTGCTCGCCCTGCGCTGGACGGACATCAACGTTGATCGGGCGACCCTGCGCGTGACAGGGCTGCTCCAGCGGCTGCGGGGCAAGCTCGAGCGCGGCACCACCAAGACCACCTCCAGCGCGCGGGGGATCGACCTGCCGCCGGTGCTCCTTGCCCAACTCCGTACGCGCCGCGCGGCGCAGGAGCGAGAGAAGCAGGAGGTGGGTGAGGCGTGGCAGGAGCACGGGCTGGTCTTCACCACCCGGCTGGGGACCCCGATCGAGCCGCGGAACCTTATCCGGCACTTCAAGCAGGTGCTTAAGAAGGCTGGCTTGCCCGAGACGATCCGCTTCCACGACCTGCGGCACTCCTGCGCGACCCTGCTGATCGCCCAGGGCGTCCACCCGCGCGTGGTGATGGAGATCCTGCGCCACTCGCAGATCAGCACGACGATGAACACCTACGCCCATGTGCTGCCGCGGCTCCAGCGCGACGCGACGACGAAGATCGAGGAGCTCATCGGCGGGGAGGCTACGCAGGGCGAGGGCGACGGGGAGGCTACGCAGAGCGAGGCGCCGGGGGCTACCGAGGGTGGCGCGGAGGGCGATACAGGTGCTGACGCAGAGGCAAACTGTGAGGCCCCAGAGGACGCGGAGGAGGGGGGCGATGCGGGCAATGGTGCCAACGGACAGCCAGGGGACGCGGCGGACGGGCGTGGAACGGCGAGTTAGGCTGTCAGTTAGGCTGTCAGACGTGCGAAGCGCCGATCCAGGTGGATCGGCGTTTGGCTTCCTAAAGCCCCAAACCTTGGCGCCCCCGAGCCGACTCGAACGGCTGACACGCGGTTTAGGAATTCGTAAAAGCCAGACGCCAGAGCGCACCACGTCTTGCCGCCGCCGCATCCGGATGCCGTGCAGCCGTCCTACCGTGCGACAGTCGCCGCCCATCGCCGCCCATCGATTCCATCCCGAATTTCATCCTGAAGAGGGCCGGCTGTGATCGCACCGCAGGCCCCAACCCTCGCCCCACAGCACGCGCAGATGCTCGCCGCCTCCGCGATTGACCCCGCCGTCATCGTCGAGCGCGGCTACGTGAGTATTGCGCCAGGCTGCATCTACGACTGGCGCCAGATCGCCGGCGGC
>JAAXUL010000887.1 GCA_013336035.1 Chloroflexales bacterium | reverse complement strand
TGCGGGTCTCAGGCGGCACGCGTTGGCGGGCCATGGCTGCCTCCAAAACACGAGAGGGCGCCGCTTGCTCAGCGGCGCCCCGACAGCGATGAGCTGGGTGTGGTGAACTCAGAAGAGCGAAAGCTGCTGGACCTTCTCGGCAGGCAGATCAGGCGCGGAGGCGGTCGTCCTGGCGCCGCGCATACCACCGAGGCGCTCGCCGAAGCGCACCTTTGGCCTGCTCTGCATACGGAACGTCCCGATGCTCGAGGGCGCGCCTTGTAGGGTCGCGATGTGCGTTGACTCGGCGGGTGGTCCTTGGAGCATCACGGCCCGCTCCAGCCGCTCTGGCTGGCCTGGCGTGTGACGCACAGTGCCACGGTCCAGGCGTTCGACCTCAGCGGCCATCCAGACGAGCGACTCGGTCGCCGGCGGAAATGAGGTGGGCGGCGCGTCCCAGCCATCGCTCGCGCGCTCCTGCTGGGCCAGAGTCAGCAGAACCTCCGCAAGGGTGACTTCCTCAGAGGCTGCCGTAGGGGCCGACGGCGCGGCCTCGCTCTGCCTGGTCGGGACATCCTCGTCCTGGGCTGCCGGCCCGGCCCGCTCGGCGCGCTCACGCTCCTCCTCGGCCGCAAAGGTCGCGTTGATGGCGCTCAGCTCGCTCACTGCCGCGTCGTAGGTTGGCTGACCGTCCCAGGTCTCCAGGCGGGCCAGCTCGCGGTCAATCGTCGCGATGCGCTCCTGCGCCTGGGCGATGCGCTCGTCGAGGCGTCGCACCGTAGCGGGAATCTCGCTGACGATGCGGCCGACGCTCTGCCAGGTGCCCGTGTCGGTGGAGGCATTCACGGCGTCGAGGGTGGCGCCATCGGGGAGGGTGAGGCTCAGGTCGGCGGTGAAGACCGCGTGGGCCTGCACGACCAGGTCGAAGCCCCGGTAGCGCGCGACAACGCCCGTGAGACGCTGGCGTTGGAAGGCTGCCGCGCTCTGCGTGTCGTGCACGAGCCGACGCACCGCGGCGCCCGCCTCGGCCCGCTCCGTGAAGCCCTGGAATGTGGCACCCCCCAGCGCCGTGGCGACCTCAGCCTGGAACGGGTCGTGGGGGTGGGCAGCGATGATGACAGCAGCCCGCTCCCACAAGGCGCGCCGGCCCTCTACCCGACGAATCTCCTCCTCGGTGAAGTGCCGCTCGACATGGAGATTGCGCCGGGTGTCGAGCCACACCGCGCGCACCCGCTCCAGTCGGGCGACCTCGGCCTCCAGCTGCACCTTGCGCACGATCTGCGGGTTGCCGCTGGCGATGGCCTTGATCTCGGCGGCCGAGAGCACGACCTCGGAGGTGTCTTCGATGGTGCGGGCGGTGATCTCCCCGGCCATTGCCTGCTCGATGAAGCGGGCTTTGGACTCGATGAGCTGGTAGAGATACGAATCGAAGGAGCCTTCGGTGATGTAGGAGAACACGTATACCTGCGGCCACTGGTTGCCTTGGCGGAGAATGCGGCCGTGGCGCTGCTCGAGGTCGCCGGGACGCCAGGGGCAGTCCAGGTTGTGCAGGGCGATGAGGCGCTGCTGGACATTCATCCCGGTGCTCATCTTGCCGGTCGAGCCGATGAGCACGCGCACCTGCCCCTCATTCACCGCGGCGAAGAGGGCGTCGCGCTGGGCCTTGGTCGTGCAGTCGTGGATGAAGGCGATCTGGTCACGCGGGAGGCCCTGGGCGACGAGCCCGTCGCGGATCTCGTAGTAGACGAAGTTGCTCAGCCAGCGCTCCTCGGCCGTCTCAACCTCCTGGTCTCCTTCGGCGGGCTCCCCCTCCAGTTCGCTCGTGGTGAGGCGGGTCGGTGGGTCGCCCTCCCCGCGCCCCGTGCCCTTGGGGGTCGCCAGGTCGCAGAAGACCAGCTGGGTGCCCCGGATCGGGCTGTAGGTGTGGTAGAGCTGCGCGATGTTGGCGACCAGGGCGGCGATCTTGCTGTGGCGTGGGCGGGGGGCTTTGGGGACGACCAGGCGCATGTCGAGGGCGGCCTTCCGCCCATCCCCCACGACGCGGAGCATATTGTCAATGCTTGGGTCCACCCGCCCGCTCCGGAAAGCATCCGCCCGTGCCGCCAGCGACTGGACGAAGCGCTTCAGGGTCGCCGACGGCGGCACGACGACTGGGATGACCTTGCCCGTGACCAGGGCTGGCTCGGGGAGATTCATTTGCGCCTTGGTGCGCACGTTCAGTACCTGGCGCCACATGGCCGCCATCTCAGGCAGGTTCACGAAGGTCGCCAGCCGGGTGTGCTGGCGAAATCCCGACCCATCGGGCTTCATCTCGAAGGCCATCTTCGGCTGAGCATAGAGCGAAACCCACTCGTCGAAGTGGTGGATGCCCACCGCCTCCAGCTGCGGCTCCTGGAGGTAGAGCTGCATCACGTAGGCCTCGCCGATCGTGTTCATGATCGGTGTCGCCGTCAAAAAGACGACCTTCTTGTGGCGGCGCAGGAGGTCCCAGGTCTTGATGCGCATATCCAGCGCTCGTTGGCTGTGGGCCGAGGGCAGCCCGGCGATGTTGGTGAGCCGGGTCAGCGTGAAGAGATTCTTGGACCTCTAGACACAATTACACACGTGTAATCGCTCTCTCGTCCGGCTTGCTCCCGCTGGACTGAGCTATGGCACCGGCACTGGCCTACACCTACCCGGAAATCCGGCCAGTGCCCCTCTCCACCACCCCTGTAGCGCGTTGTACGCCACGCTGCGGGGCGCAAGCAGACGGCCCTACCGATGGGTAGGGCTGTTCTCATGCTCGGCAAACTACTGGGTCTACTCCCCCGCCTCGACCGGCTCTTTGCCCTCTAGCAGCCACGGATAGGACACGTCGAGCGCAGCAGCGAGGGCAAAGATTTCGGCGGCGTTGGCGAGGGCCTTGCCCATCTCAATCCGGCTATAACGGTCACGGGTGATCGAGACGCTTTCCGTCTCCATGCGGATGCGGACCTGTTCTTGAGTCAGCCGCTGTGCTTGTCGGCGCTGCCGCACGCGGGCGCCAAACGCTTCCGCCAGGCTGCGCTCGAACTCGGAGTATTCGGCTGGAACGTCGCGCGTATAGCGGGGCATAGATGCGCCTGGGCAGAGCCGTGCTCAGACGCCACAGTCGCATAGCTTTCCCCAATCTCATCCTATGGATAGGAATCTTATGCTATACTAGCCCTATACGCACATCCGTTCTTTGCATACCAAAGGTTTCGCCGCCCCGATAACCCCAAGCATTTCCTTGGAAGCGGCGCTTCATCTGCGACGGTCTTGGGGAGAAGCGGGCCTTTGCCAATGCTTGGAGCTTGGCAACCGGGGTGCTAGGCTGAGATCGCACGCCCGTTCGGAGGGCGTTGCGGAAAGGAGTGACTGATGCCCTACCACCTATCGCCCCGGCGCCGATGGTCCCGCTGCCACCAGCCTTGCTGCCACTGGCGCCACTGTCGCTGGACTCGTCCCTGGCCCACCCGCCGCGCCGACTTGCTTGTTCGCCGTTCGCACGCCTAGCCACACTTGAGGGAGCACTATGGACACCCAACCCGACGAACCGACCTGGGGCGCAAAGATCCTCCTTCCGGTTCCTCCTCGCGCGCCCGCTTACCCCTACCGCCTCGACGAACTCGACGAACCCGACGAACCCGTAAAAAAGCCGCCCGAACCGGGCCTAGTACTGCGTCCGAGTTATGCTGACGGGTTGAGCGTCGGATACAGCTTCTTGAGCTTAATGCGAGCATCAGCGGTCGTGAACTGCCAGTCAATCGTTGCCTTAGCTCGATTGCGTCGTTCAGCCC
>JAAXUL010000886.1 GCA_013336035.1 Chloroflexales bacterium | reverse complement strand
GTCGGCCGGGTGGGGCGCGTCGTCGGGCGGCGGGGGCGGGGGCTGCTTCGCCGGCACCTGGAAGGCCGGGCGCTCTCTGTCGCCCGGCCTGCCGCCCTTGCGGTCGCCCTGCCGGCGGATCTGGGGGCGCTCTACCTTGCCGCGCAGCAGGTCGATGATCAGCTCGGCGCGGATGCCCACCACCTGCTCGACGCGCGAGACGTAGACGCGCTGCTGGGCGCCGTCGAGCTCGGCCAGCAGGGGCAGCAGCCGGTCGAGGGCCGTGCGCTGGTCCTCCGCCTTCTTCAGGTCGAGCCCCGCCGTGTAGGCGCCCAGGTAGAACTCCATCACCGGCACGGCCTCGGCGACGAGCGTCTTCCACAGCTCGGGGTCGGCCTTGACCACCTCGTCGGGGTCGCGGCCCTCGGGCATGCGGATGATCCGCAGGGCCACGTCGCTCTCGAGGCGCACGGCGCCCTGGGCGGTGGCCACCAGGTGCCCGCTGTCGTCGGCGCTCTCGCGCAGGGCGTTCAGGCCCTTGAGCGTCGCCCGCTGCCCGGCCGCGTCGGCGTCGAGGGCCATGTAGACATTGTGCGAGAGCCGCTTGAGCAGGGCGACGTGCCCTTTCGTCAGGGCCGTGCCCAGCGGGGCCACGACATTGCGGAAGCCGTGCTGGTGGGCCGTGATCACATCGATATAGCCCTCGACCACCACGGTGCGGTCCTCGACCCGGATCGCCTCGCGGGCCAGGTCGAGGCCGTAGAGCAGCTCGCCCTTCTTGTAGAGCAGCGTCTCGGGCGTGTTGAGGTACTTGGGCTGGCCGTCGCCCAGGGCCCGCCCGCCGAAGCCGACCACCTGGCCCTTCGCGTCGCGGATGGGGAAGATCAGCCGGCCGCGGAAACGGTCGTAGTAGCGCCCCGACTCGTGGTGGATGGCCAGCCCCGCGGCCTCGACATCCTCGGGGGCGTAGCCCTTCTTCTCGGTCAGGTAGGCGAAGAGGAAGCCCCACTCGTCGGGGCTGTAGCCGAGCTGGAAGGCCTCGACGACCTCGGGGCTAAGCTCGCGCTTCGCGACGTAGGCCCGGGCGGGCTCGCCGCGCGCCGTGCCGAGCAGCAGGTGGTTGAAGACCTTCGCCGCCAGCGTATTGATCTCGAGCAGCTTCGTGCGCCGGGCGTCCTCCTCGCGCTCGGCCTCGCCGCGGGCTTCGAGGCGCACGCCGGCCCGGGCGGCCAGCTGCTCGAGGGCGGCCTTGAAGTCGAGGCCCTGCTTGCGCATCACGAAGTCGAAGGCCGTGCCCGCGGCGTGGCAGCCGAAGCAGTAGAAGCTCTGGGTATCGGGGTAGACCGTGAAGGCCGGCGTGCGCGAGTTGGGGTGGAAGGGGCAGAAGCCGACATAGCTGCGCCCGGTCTTGCGCAGGCTCACGCCCAGCGAGCCGATCAGCTCGACGATGTCGATCTTGGTGCGGATTTCGTCGATCTGGCTCATAATGATTCAAGGGGGCGTGGGGCTTCGCCCACAGATACGGGCCACACGCTCTACATTTCACGCGCCCCAGGTGCGCGGGATAAAGATCCGCTTGAACATCTCCAGCGCGTAGCGGTCGGTCATGCCGGCGATATAGTCGACGACGGCGCGCTCGATCGGCTCCTCGCGCTCCTGGTTGATGCGCAGCAGGTCGGCGGGCAGCTGCTCGGGGCTCTTCACAAAGTGGGCGTAGAGCGTCTCGATCACGAAGCGAACCTTTGTGTCGTCGGACTTGGCCCGCTTGTCGAGGTAGACCTCGCGGTACATAAAGTCGCGCAGGCTGTTGGTGGCCGCCAGGATGCTGGGGCTCATCGCGATCAGCGGCGGCTCGGGCGGGTCGCCCTCGCCCGTGGCCCACCAGTTAAAGCTGATCAGGTCGCTCACCATCGTGTTGATGCGCTCGCTGTGGCTCGCGCCCAGCACCGCGACCGCCTCGGCGGGCAGGTCCTCGTGGCGCAGTACCCCGGCCCTGATCGCGTCGTCGATATCGTGGTTGATATAGGCCACGCTGTCGCAGATCTTGATAACCTGGCCCTCGAGGGTCGAGGCGGTGCCCCAGGCGGTTGTCATAATGTCGCGGCGGGCCTTCGAATGCAGGTAGATACCCTCGCGGACGGCGTAGGTCAGGTTGAGGCCCTTGCCGTCGCGCTCGAGCACCTCGACGATGCGGCGCGACTGCTCGTTGTGGCGGAAGTGGTCGGGGAAGACGCGCGTCAGGGCTGTCTCGCCGGCGTGGCCGAAAGGCGCGTGGCCGATATCGTGCCCCAGGCCGATCGCCTCGGTCAGGTCCTCGTTGAGGTGCAGCCCGCGGGCGACGGTGCGCGCGACCTGCGTGACCTCGAGGGTGTGGGTCAGCCGGGTCCGGTAGTGGTCGCCGAGGGGCGCGATGAAGACCTGGGTCTTATGCTTGAGGCGCCGGAACGGCTTCGAGTGCAGGATGCGGTCGCGGTCGCGCTGGTAGGCGGTGCGGATGCGGCATGGCTCCTCGGGGCGCTCGCGCACGGCCCCGGCGCTCTGCGCCGCGAGCGGTGACAGAGTGCGCGCCTCGATCGACTCCTGATACTCGCGCGGTGTCATCATGAGCGGAAACAGCGCTCCAGTGTGCCGTGGTTCGCCCAGGTGGGGGGACATTTAGTAGCGCTCTCATTATAGCGAAAGATGGGCCGGGAAGCGGTAGGAAACCGGCCGCTTGTGCGCCTCCCTCGTTCATGAACACATTTCTATGAGATCTTGATATTGTTAAAAAATGGTATTATAGTTATTGTTTGTGCGTCGTTTCCGTTATAATTACGCACTTGTGCGGTGTGGTTGCCTTCACTCGCGCTCATGCCGCAGTGTGTTAAAATCCAGCCAGGCGGCTCCGCCGCCACCCAATCGCATCCCCCGTCCGACCCCACCACGTAGCGGTCCGTGTCGCCCCCCGGCGCGGGCCGCACTCTTCATGATAGGACATCAGGAGGCGCAAGATGGGCTCGGCCGAGAACAAAGAAGTTGTCCGCCGTCTGGTCAAGGACATCTGGAACCAGGGTGACGCGACGGCGATTGACCGCCACTTCGCAGCTACGTTTCGCAACCATAACCCCAACCTGCCCCTTGTCACCGATCGCGGCAGCTTCGCCGAGTGGGTGGCCGCGATGCGCTACAGTTTTCCCGATGGGGTGACCCACATCGATGGCCTGGTGGCCGAGGGCGACTTCGTGGTCGCCCGCTGGACTATGCGGGGCACGCACAGGGGCACGATCAACGGCATGCCGCCCACTGGCCGCATGGTCACGGTCACCGGCACGACCTTCTACCACCTGCTGGCGGGCCAGGTGATCGAGTGCTGGTGGATCATCGACACCATCGGCCTGCTCAAGCAGATCGGCGCCCTCCAGGGCACGGTGATGGCCTAGCCCTCGCCCGCCGCCGGCGCCAGGGGCGCTTCGGGGGCCGGCGCCAGCGCCCGCCAGACGGCCAGGCCTGCCCCGGCGACCGCGTGGATGGCGATGGCGAGGCTGAAGTAGAGGGCGTGCCCGCTGGCCGCCGCCGCCTCGGGGCTGACGACCAGGGTCTCGATGCGCTGGGCCACGAAGAAGGTGAAGAAGTAGAGGCAGAAGCAGCAGAAGGCGGCCAGCCCCAGCTCGCGCCGCCGGGCCGCCAGCCAGCCCAGGAAGAGCGCGCAGGGCGCCGCGAAGACGACCCAGACATACGCACGCTGCTGCTGATGCTCGCCGCCCTGGCCGCGGGCGTGGGCTGGGCCGCCTTCAGCCTCGCCTCGACGGGGGGCGCCCGCAAC
>JAAXUL010000885.1 GCA_013336035.1 Chloroflexales bacterium | reverse complement strand
CGGATCGCGTTCACCATCGTCCAGTAGTCGCCGGTCTTGTCGAAGGAATAGAGCGTCCACTCGAAGGTGTACGACGCGCCTTTGTCGAGACCAAAGTGCTCGATCTTGGCCACGAACCGGTTCGGCTGGGCGACGGCCACGCCGCTGCTGGCCGGGCTGGGCGGCGAGGGTCTCTCCGACTGGCTGAAGGGCTGGGCGGCGCAGACCCTCCCCGCCGCCGGGCGCCTCGGCGAGGCCGAGGAGCGCCGCGCGCTCAGAGAGCTGGCCGCCGCCCTTGAGCAGCAGCTCGCCCATAGCCCGCGCCTTGGCAACGACCTGGCCACGCTCCTGGGCCACAGCGCCGCGATCCCCACCGCGCTCGAGGCCCTGACTAAGCTGGAGCACGCGCAGACGGGGCAGCTGATCGCCATCGACCGGCGCCTGCAGGCCCAGGCGGCGCTGCTGCGCGGGCTGCGCGCCGACCTGCGGCGCGGCGACCTGCTCAGGGGCCGGCTCAACGACCTGGTGCTCGCGGCCCTCAACGCTCAGACCGAGCTGCTCCTGGACGCCTACCGGGCCGGCACCGAGCGGCTCTCGGACGAGGTGCGCGGCGTGCTCAACGAGGTGCGCGCCATACAGCACGAACTGCGCGCACGACAGGCCGCGCTGGATCGGCAGACGCCGGCCCCGCAGCTCCACATCCAGATCGGGGGCAACGATCTTACGGGCGCGCGGGTCGATACGATCGGCAGCGTGACCGCGGGCGACAGCTACGGCGGCGACCGGGTCGAGGGCGCGAAGCATGTCTACAATGCCCCGGTCACCATCAGCCATACCCCGGGCGCACAGCCGGCGCCATCGCCCCAGCAGAACGGCTTCGCCCTCGCCCTCGACGGGGGCGCCCTGCTCCAGGAGTACCTGCGGCGCCTGAGCGGCGAGTGTAGCCGGCTCTCGCTGGCCGACGCCGACAGCAGCGACCCGAGCCGCGCCGTCGTCGAGCTCGACCAGGTCTACACCCGGCTCGAGGTCGAGAACACCGAGCTTGAGGCGAGCCACACCCTGGGCCTGCGCCTGCTCTCGGCCCTCGAGGTGCTGGCCGAGTACCCCCGGCTGGTGCTGCTCGGCGAGCCGGGGAGCGGCAAGAGCACCTTCGTCAACTTCGTCAGCCTGTGCTTCGCGCGCATGGCCCTCAGCGAGCCCAGCTGGAAGGAGCGCATCAGGGCCGAGTGGCCCCACGGCACCTACCTGCCTATCCGCATCGAGCTCAGCGCCTTCGCGACCTGGATCGTCGGGCGGGGGCAGCTGCCCGCCCGCGGCGACGTGGACCTCTGCTGGCTCTGGCTGAACCAGCAGCACGGCCAGGCGCTCGGCCAGACCCTGCGCCAGACGGCCGCGGACGGGCGCGCCCTGTTCCTCTTCGATGGCCTGGACGAGGTGGTGGCCGACGGCGACGGCCAGCTGCTCGCGATCACGGTAGAGACGCTCCACGCGCTGGCGACGACGGTGGGGAAGAGCCGCATCCTGGTCACCTGCCGCAGCCTCGACTACGACCAGCAGCCCCAGCGCCAGCTCGCCGGCTGGCACAAAGAGTACCTCATCCCCTTCTCGGACGAGCTGCGCGACGAGTTCATCGCGCGCTGGTACGAGGTGCTGAGCCGCCTGGGGCGCCTGCGCCACGACGACCCGGCCGCCCTGCGCGACCAGCTCCAGCGCGAGATATGGCACCGGCCCGAGCTGCGCCGGCTGGCCGGCAACCCGCTGCTGCTGACCATGATGGCGATCCTCAACACCTACGAGCGGGGACTGCCCGAGGGGCGGGCGACGCTGTACGACCGCTGCGTCGAGCTGCTGCTGCACCGCTGGCGGCCCGCACGCGGCGAGCCGCCCCTGCGCGAGCGCCTGGGCCTGTCCGGCTGGAGCGACGACGACCTGCACCGCCTGCTCGACCGCCTGGGCATGGCCGCCCACGACCTGGGGGTCAGCAGTGACGGCGAGCGCGGCGCCGACCTGCCCCGCAAGGTCATGGTCGAGACCGCGCGCGCCTTCTTCGAGCCGTACGGGCGCAGCCGCGACTACGAGCGGGCCCAGGCCTTCTGCAACTATGTCAGCCGCCACAGCAACGGCGTGCTGCAGCAGTCGGGCCCCGACACCTATCGCTTCCCCCACCGCACCTTCCAGGAGTACCTGGCGGCCCGCAGGCTGATCGCCGACGATGACTGGGGCGACGACGAGACCGAGTTCTACCGCCGGGCCCTGCGCCGCCTCGACGCCGGGCCCCAGTGGCGCGACACCCTGCTGCTGGCGGTGAGCCAGCAGGTCACGATCGGCAAACAGGCCAGCCCGGCCGCGCTCCTGGTCGAAGAGCTGCTCGAGCGGAGCTGGCGCTACACCTCGCCCTGGGCCAACGATGTCGTCCTCGCCGGCGAGATCCTGGCCGAGATCGGGCAGGCCCGCCTGGCCCGCCTGCCGCCACGCCAGGGCCGCCTGCGCGAGCAGACCGTCATCGCCCTGACCCGCCTGCTTCGCCCGCGGGTCGACGGCACCCTGATGCTCGACCCCGCCGGTCGGGTAAGGGCCGGCAATGTCCTCGGCATGCTCGGCGACCCGCGCGAGGGCGTCTGTAGCCTGGCGCCCGACTGGGTCGAGATCCCCGCGGGCCCCTTCCTGATCGGCAGCGACGAGCTGGACCCCGACGCTTTCGGCGACGAGCGCCCCCAGCGCCAGGTGTATCTGCCCCACTTCCGCATCGCGCGCTACCCGGTGACCAACGCCCAGTGGCGGCTTTTCATCGAAGATGGCGGCTACGCGGACGAACAGTGGTGGAGGCCGCTCGGCTGGGAGATGCTCAGGCGCGGCGACCTGCGCCAGCCGCAGGGCTGGGGCGGCGGGGGCCAGCGCGCGATGAACCACCCCGTCGTCGGGGTCACGTGGCACGAGGCCATCGCCTACTGCAACTGGCTGGCCGCCCAGATCGGCGAGCAGGTACGCCTGCCGAGCAAGGCCGAGTGGGAGAAGGCCGCCCGCGGGCCAGCTGGGCTCGCGTACCCCTGGGGCAACACGTGGGACGCGCACCGCGCCAACGTGGACCGGCTGATCAACATCACCACGCCGGTCGGCTGCTACCTCGACGGGGCGAGCCCCTACGGCCTGCTCGATATGAGCGGGAATGTCCTGGAGTGGACGGCGACGACCTGGAGCGACAGCTACCTCGAGAGCGACGGCACCGAGGTCGACCGGCAGGCGCGTGGCGCCACCCTCGACGACGAGGCAGAGAAGCGCTATGTCGTGCGCGGCGGGGCCTGGGACCTTACCGCGCGCAGCGCCAGGTGCGCCTACCAGCTCTGGCGGCGCCCCCTATCGTGCGGCAGAAACCTGGGCCTGCGCATCGTCGCCGAGGCGTAGCAGCCAGCTGAGCGCCCTGTGCTACACTGGTCGTTATGACCACGGACACCTACACCCGGACCTTCACGCTCACGGCAGCCCTACGGGGCAAGCCCCTGCGCGTGGTGAGCAAGGCGGGGCTGGCGGGCGGCGACATTGTGAGCGGCCCCACCGCCCTGGCCGCCGAGCTGATCACGCCGGGCCCTACCGAGACGACCCTGCTGCTCGGCTGCGGCCACGGGGCCCTCGGCGTAGCCCTGGCCCGCCAGCTACCGGCCGCGCGCCTGACCCTCAGCGACCCGAGCGTTCTGGCCCTGCGCATGGCCAGGCTGACCCTGGCCGCCACCGGCGTCGAGGGGGTCTCGGTCAGCGCCCGCGTGAGCCAGCTGCCCGCGGGCGCGGGCTCGTTCGACCGGGTGATC
>JAAXUL010000884.1 GCA_013336035.1 Chloroflexales bacterium | reverse complement strand
GGCGCGGGGGGGCCAGGCCCCCCCGCGCCCCTTTACGCTCACTGATTAGCCCACAGCCCCGGCAGGTCCACATTCTTCTCGGTCACCGAGGTGGTCGCCAGGAATAGCTGCGGCCCGGTGGGGCTCAGCTTCACCATGGCCGGCGACCAGAGGGCGCCATCCTGCGCCACCTCGCCCTCGGCGATCGCCTCGCCCTTCAGCTCCTTCGCGATCCAGTCGGCCACCAGGCCGAAGTCGGGGATGGGCTGGTTCGAGACCTGGTCGGCGAAGCCGTCGCGGATGGCCTTCATGCCCGCGGGGCTGGCGTCCACCCCCGCCAGGAAGATGTGCCCCTCCTCGCCGCGGGCCTTCAGGCGGCCAAGATCCTTGAGCGCCCCCATCACCGCCTCGAAGTAGACGGCGTCGGAGTGGACGTAGATACCGTCGATCTCGGGCGCGGCCGCCAGGGCCTCGCGCACGGCCGCCGCGCCCTTCTCTCCGTCCCAGTCGCCCTGCTTAGTGATCAGCTTGATGTTGGGGTAGCCCTTCACCACGTCCTGGAAGCCGCCGCCGCGCAGCTGGGCGACGTTCTGGGCCATATTGCCCGTGATCTCAAGCAGCGTGCCCTTGGGCTCGCCGTAGCGCGTCGTCAGCAGATTGACCATCTCCTGGCCAGACTGCTTGCCGGCAAGGTAGTTGTCCGAGAGCACCGTCATGTTGATCGTGCACCCCTCGGGCGAGCGGTCGATGGTGTAGAAAGGGATCTTCGCGGCCCGGGCCTGCTCGACGGCGGCGCAGATCACTTTGCTATCGTCGGGCACGGCCACAATGGCGTCAACCCCAAGCTTGATGTAGCTCGCGATCTGCTCGACCTGCTTCTGGGGATCGCCGTCCGAGGTGGTGGTCAGCAGCTGCCAGCCCTGGGCCTTGGCGCGACGCTCGAGGCCCTGCTGGATCTGGAGCTGGGCGCCCACCAGCCCGGGCGCCGAGTAGCCGATAATCACCATGTCCGGTTCGGGGCGGGCCGTGGGGGCCGGCGTAGCCGCCGTGCCACACGCCGCGAGCATAAGGATGGTCGGAAACAGGGCCGCACAGGCTCGCAGGAGTCTTCTCATCGCCTTAGTCCTTTGTGTTGCGCACCGTTCGTCGCCTGGGTCGTATAGCTCACGCCCCCCTGAAGCGTGCCGCGGGTGACCATCGCGCCAAGATCGATGCCAAGCCCGACGATGGTCTGGGCCACCTCGGGGCGGATGCCCACCAGCACCGCCCTGGCCCCGAGCATATGCGCGGCCTGGATAAGCTCGATCAGCCCTCGCGCTACCTGGGTGTCGACCACCGGAACGCCCGTGATGTCGATAATCACGAAGGAGGCTCGCGATTCTTCGACCGCCTGCAGGGCGCGCTCCTGGGCTTGGGCGATGCGGGCGCTATCGAGGGCGCCCACCAGGGGCAGCACCAGCACGCCCTCGGCGACAGGCAGGATCGGCACGCTCATCTCGAGGATGGCGCTACGCTGGGCGGCGATCGTCGCCAGCTGCTCGGCCACCTTGGCCTGGGCCGCCTCGGCCTCGCAGCGGGCCGCCTCGGCCGCCGCAAACTGGGCCTGCAGGTCGCTGGTGCGCTGCTCGATCGTCGCCGCCATCTGGTCGAAGGCCATGCCCAGGGCGCCGATCTCGTCGCCGCCAGTCACGCCCGTGCGGACCCCCAGATCGCCCGCCGCCAGGCGACGCGCCGCCGCGCTCAGCGCGGCCAGAGGGCGGGTCAGGCGCGCGGGGAAGCTCAGGCTCCAGCCAACCGCCACCAGCACGGCCAGGCCGCCGAGACCGGCCAGGGTGATCATTATCAGACTAGTTGTGCTCGCTAGATCGGCCGCGGCGGCCTGAGCCTTGGCCCGCTTGCGCGCGGCGAAGTCGTCCGAGAGCTCGTTGAGGGTTTCGATGTTCTGGTGGTACGTCTCGAGCCGAGCATCGGCCGCGCGCGGCGAGGTCAGCTCCCCGGACTCAACATCCGCGACCACATTGCGGAAGCCCTCGGTGTAGAGGACGTAGGCCGCCTGCCACAGGCGGGCCTGGCGCTGGTCCTCGGCCTCGGTCGCCGCGGCGGCAAACTCGCTGATCGCCTGGTCAAGCTCGGCTTCAGCCTTGCTCCACATTGCCCGGAAGGCCTCGCGCTGGGCGGGCTCCTCGAGGTGGAGGAAGAAGCTCTGGTCGTAGCGACGGGTGGCCTGGGCCTTGATCGCCACCGCGCTCGCCAGCTGGCTCATCAGGCCGTCGACCTCGACCGCGGCCGTGGCCGTCGACCTGACGCGGGCCAGCCCGATGACGGAGGCCAGCGCGATCGCCGCCACCAGAGCAGCCAGGAGTCCCATCGCCAGCATCAGGCGCCAGCGCAGCGTGAGCGAGGTTGGGGACCAGCGGCGTTTGGGTGTGCTCACCACATATACCTACGGGTAGGGGTTAAAACCCATCGGCAGGTAGCCGATGGCCGTAGGATAGCGCGGCTGTATTACCAGCCTACGCCTGTGTCGGCCGCGGCACGCCCGATGGGCAGACCCGCACTGTGTCAGATGGCAGGGTGGAGCAGGGCCTGACGGTGGCTGAGGTTGAAGGTTAGAACTGGGGCTACTTTTACCTGCAATCCCTCGCTCTATTTCATTCCTGCGGGCTGCCGCACCTGCTCCGCTTCGTTGCGTCCCAGGCTTGACGCGAAGGGGTACGCCGCTTGAGCAGTGGCGCGGGGCGGCCGAGCCCCGATCGGACGTCTACGCCCTCTCCGCGACCCTGTACACCCTCCTTACAGGTGTGCCGCCCGGCTCAGAGATCCTGTCGCAGCCCGAGAAGCTGTCCTTGCCGCCGACGATGCGACCAGCGGTGGCGGCGCTCCTGCGGCGCGGCATGGCCAGGAATGTCGCGGATCGGCCGAGCGCCGCCGAGCTGCTTCAGGCGCTCGATGACCTGCTCCCCCAACCGCTCGCGCCGCCGCCGCCGCCCACACCAGTGCCAGCGGTTGCGCAGCTTGTGGGCCGTGACGCTGAGCTGGCCCGGCTCACGGCGCTCCTATCAGACCATCACCTGGTGGCGATCACCGGGATGGCCGGTATCGGCAAGACAGAGCTTGCGGCCACACTCTCGCGCCGCGCTGGCACCCAGGGCTTCTGGCACGCCTTTCATCAGCAAGAGTCCGGCGATACGCTGCTCTGGAAGCTGGCCGAGTTCCTGTTCTGCCACGGGCGCGAGCAACCCTACCGCAGGTTGCTCACACGCTGCGCAGGCTTATGCGGGTGAGCGGTGAGGACAGCGACACTATCCTGTACAACCAGCACGCGATCATCCAGGACCACTTCTACGTCAGTATGACCATCGACCAGCAGACCGACGCCTTCGTCGACCAGGCCGACTTCGCCGCGCAGCTCAAGCTGAACTTCCCGGAGGCCGGCTACTCCGAGGTGTACACCGCGGCCGAGAAGGTGCGCGCGTCTGTCCTCTACGCGCGGCTTGACCAGAGGAGCGTCGTCGGCTCACCAGGCAACAACCCCGACGCACGCTGGGACTTCACAGGCGCCAACGGCCTCTCGATATCGCACTGCTGATCGGGGGCGTGGGGCTGCGCCGGATCGCGTGACGCGCCGGAAGCAGGAGGTCGCGGAGGGCTAAATGCTTGCAAGCCCTGCTTGCAGCGTGGTGAAATGGGCTTTTCAGGGAGGGCAAGCCCTCCCTGAGACCCTCCCTAAGGAGGCCCGCCGTGCCCGACGACCAGCGAGGCCAGCCCGCCCGCCGTAGAGGGGGCGGGGGTTGCCCTCCACG
>JAAXUL010000205.1 GCA_013336035.1 Chloroflexales bacterium | reverse complement strand
TGGCTTTACCTCGCCTCGATCCGCCTCCTCGGCCGCCGTCTCGCCAAAGCCTCGTGAACGAGTATGCCCTTACCGTTGGAATATTGGAGAGCTTCTGAGTCTGCATCCCGCCATGCGTGTGCGGGATCGGCGCGGAAGATCCATCCGCGTCGCTTTCGTCATGCCCGCATTCACCAGGATAGGGCGCCCGCGGATCTGGGAGGTTGGTATGCCACGTCACAGACGGCTTGGGGCCCTGTTCGCCCTCCTCGTGCTCGTGACCTCGCTTGTCTCCACTGGAAGTGGCCATGCGCAAACGGTCTCACCAGGACTGTCGGCGGTTGTCAACGTCACCATCTTGCACACCAACGACTTTCACGGCAATCTGGAGGTGTCCGGGAGCAACCCCGGCATCGCCCGCCTCGCGACGAAGATCAAGGAGGTGCGCACGGCCGTCGGCACCAGTAACACCCTGCTGCTCGACGGCGGCGATGAGATGCAGGGCAGCCTGCTCTCGAACCTGAAGAAGGGCGCGCCGACGATCGACCTCTTCAACGCCCTCGGCTACGACGCCGCGACCTTCGGCAACCACGAGTTCGACTGGGGCCAGGATACCCTGAAGAGCCGCATCAGCGAGGCCGCGTACCCCTTCGTGGCGGCCAACCTCGTGACCAAGGACACCGCCTCGTGCGATACGGCGGGGTGGACCGCGCCATCGTTCGCCCAGCCCTGGATCATGAAGACCGTCGGGGCGACCGGGAATCAGGCGAAGATCGCCATCATCGGCGTGACCACGCAGGAGACGCCCTACATCACCATCGCCGCGGCGACCCAGGGCCTCTGCTTCAAGGACCCGGCCGAGTCGATCAAGCACTACTACGCTGAGATCAAGGCCGCGGGGGCTAACGCGGTCGTCGTGCTCAGCCACCTCGGGAACACCGACGGCGGGTACGGCTATGGCTTCCCCGTGTACGGCGACCAGACCCTGGCCAAGAAGCTCGCCGACGGAGGGGCGCCGGTGAGCCTGATCATCGGCGGGCACAGCCACACCAACCTGACCGCCGCGCAGGTCGTCAGCGGCATCCCCGTGGTCCAGGCCTACTACGCCGGCCGCAATCTCGGGCGGGCCGACCTGGCGATCGATACGACCGCCGGGACCACCAGCGTTACCTGGCAGAGCCTGGTCGTCAACGCGACAGACGCCAGCAAGGCTTTCACGGTAGCCGAGGATGCCGCTACGAAGACGCGCCTCGCGACCTGGACCAGCGACGCGGCCTACCAGGCGCAGATCGGCGAGGTCGTCGGCTACACCGCGACCGACCTGGTGCGCGACTACAACGGCGACTCGCTCATGGGTGAGTTCATCCAGGACGCGATCTACAACGACCTGAACACCGACGCCACGGCCGCGAATGACGCCGACATGGTCTTCAACAACCCGGGCGGCATCCGCGCCGATATTGTCCGCCCCGTCGGCTTCACCGAGCCCTACACCCTGACCTACGGCGCGGTATTTAGCGTCCTGCCGTTCGGCAACCAGACCGTGGTCGGCGACATGACCGGCGCCCAGCTGATGGAACTGCTGAACCAGAGCGCCTCGCTCTTCAAAGGCGCGATCCAGCCCTCCGGCATCAAGTTCAGCTACTACGTCTATAGCGACACCCTCGGCCTGGCGCAGCCCTGGGCCTGGGGCGCCTACGACGTGCAGGTCAAGAATCGCACCAGCGGCGCCTGGGAGCCGCTGCAGCTGACCAAGACCTACCGCGTGGCGACCAACGAGTTCCTCGCCCCGGCCGGCCAGGATGGCTTCACCGCCTTCAAGTACATGCGCAACATCACCTACTGGGGTGATATGCTCGACGGCGTCATCCGCTGGTCGAAGGCGCACTACACCCAGGCCAGCCCCTACAACGGCCCGAACGGCAACGGCACGATCGATGGGCGCATCACGCGCAACGGCACCGGGGTCTACGACCCGAACAACCCGAACCTGATCGTCCCGGTCACCATACTGCACCACAACGACTCGCACGGTCGCCTCGCCAAGACGGTCTCGGGCTCGACCACCACCGTCGGGCTGACCCAGCTGGCGACGGTGATCAAGCAGGAGCGCCAGCACAATCCGGACCGCACCATCCTGCTCCAGGCGGGCGACAACATCCAAGGCGACTCGATGATGTACTACTTCAAGTCGGCCGCCCTGGGCTATGCCGCCGACGGGACACCCCTCTCCGGCAACCTGACCACACACCCGATGATGGCCGCGATGAACGCCCTGGGCTACACGGCGATGACGCTCGGCAATCACGAGTTCAACTTCGGCAAAGACGTGTTCGTCAGCACACTCAAGCAGGCGACCTTCCCGATCCTCCAGGCCAACCTGAGCGATAACGGCAGCTACGGCCTCGCCGGTGTCCCGGTGCAAGCCTCCGTCAGCAAAACGCTGCCGGGCCCGGCGGGCGCGATCAAGCTGGCGATCCTCGGCGTCGGCAACCACCGCATCCCGAACTACGAGCTGCCCAGCAACATCCCCGGCCTGACCTTCACCAACCCGATCAGCGACGCCCAGGCCCGTGTCCCTGCCCTGCGCAGCGCTAACGACGTGGTCGTCGCCCTGACCCACATCGGCTTCACCACCAACCCGAAGAGCGTCGAGGTGGACTCGAACGTGGACACGAATCTGGCGGCCGAGGTGACCGGCGTCGACGCGATCATCGGCGGGCACAGCCATACCGACCCGAGCAAGCAGAGCGACGCCTCGGGCGACTACCAGTACCTGCCGGCGCTGGTCGCGGGGCCGAACAACACGCCGGTGATCATCAACCAGGCCTACCGCTACAACACCTACCTGGGCGAGACCATCCTGGGTCTGCGGCCCCGCGCTGGTGGCGGCTACGAGGTGGTGGCGCGGGCGGGCCGCGATATCGCCGTGCCGGCCACGACCGAGGAGGACGCCGCGATCAAGGCGATCGTCGACCCCTACACGGCGCAGCTGAACGCCTACAACGCCAAGCAGGTCGGCCAGACCACCGCGCCGATCGATACGCTGAACGCCTTCACCGCCGAGACCAACGGCGCCAACCTCCAGGCCGACGCCGCGGTCTGGGAGCTGGCGCAGCACAACATCACAGTCGACTTCCACCTCTCCGGCGCGATGACCAATAAGAAGGTCGCCGACGCGGCAACGCCGGCCAGCCCAGTCGCGCTGACCGTCAGCGATATGTTCGCGGCGATGCCGTACGAAAACTCGCTGGTGGCGCTGCGCATGAACGGGCCGCAGCTCAAGGCTGTGCTCGAGCGGGCCTACCGAAACTACTACTACTACAAGTACGTGCCGGGATACGGCGGCTACTCGTACTACACGACCTGCATGCTCGACGTCAATGCGGGCGGCACGATCACCTACCGCGACACCTACCCCCTGCTGCCGAACGGCAGCAACGTCGAGTCGCTGGTCGTGAACGGGAACGCGATCGACTTCACGGACACCACGAAGTACTACACGGTCTCGACCGTCAACTATCTGGCCGCCGGCTCGTGCAACTTCAGCGATAACGGCGTGAGCCTGTGGCCGCTCAGCCAGATCGTGGCGGACACCCAGTACTACGTGCGCGACGCCGTGATCGACTACGTGACCAGCAAGGGCACGGTCTCGCCCGCGGTCGAGGGCCGGCTGTCGTTCAAGAGCAACTTCAGCACCGCGGTCGGCGCGGCGGGTGGCAGCCTGGTCTACACAGGCACAAACGGCCTCGCGATGGACGTCCAGATCCCCGCCGGCGCGATCAGCGAGACGGTGAGCCTGGTCTTCGCGCCCTTTGCTCCGTCCAGCACCAGCCACCCGGCGGGCCTGGCCTTCGCCGGGCAAGGCTTTGAGCTGGCCGCCACGCGTGACAACAGCTTGCTCGAAGGCTTCACCTTCGCCAAGCCGATCGTGGTGACAATCCGCTACTCAGACGCGACGGTGGCCCAGCTCAACGAGCGCGCGCTCACGCTGTCCTACTGGGACGGCAGCGCGTGGGCCGACGCGGCCTGCGGCGCCTACGAGCGCAATCTGGAGCAGAACCAGCTCACGGTGCCGATCTGCCACCTGAGCCGCTTTAGCCTGTTTGCGACGCCCCGGATCTATCTGCCGCTGGCTCGCCGCTAAGACAAGATTCGTAACCGAGTTACGTTTTCGCCGCTGCCCACGGCCCCCGCAAGGGTCAGCACAATGGCCCGGGGAGGCTCTGTGCCTCCCCGGGCCATTTGTTCAGCTCCACAGTTCTTGCCGTAGCGTTCGAGTTCAAGACGCCCGTGGTCCTGCATCGGGGGTCTGAGCTCTCGCAGGAGTTGCTGTCGCCACGGGTCCGCCGAAGGTGAAGCTGATAACCCCATGCGTGCAGCTGTCCACGCAGGTGCCGCAGAGGATACAATCATCGCTCCGCAGGTCGCCCGCCTGCACCAGATGGGCTACGGGCAGGGTCATCGGGCAGCCGCGGGTGCAGGTCTGGCAGCCGGTGCACCACCCCGGGTCAGCGCGCAGGCGTAGGCCCGGCAGGCGCAGCCCATCGCCCAGGCGCCGGCCAAGGACCATGAACGGCGCCATCCAGCAGGCCGCGTGGCAGAAGCCGCGCCGGCCCGCGAAGGCGGCCAGGCCCAGGGCCAGGCCGTTCACCCCAAGGTAGATCGCGTACCAGCTGGGCGCGCTGTAGGAGACCCCACCGTCGAGGCTGAAGAGCACATCGACCCGGCGGTAGCCCCCAGACAGGATGGCCAGCGCGGCGATCAGGGCCATCCAGAGGCCCCAGATCACCCACTTGACCCTGCCAAGCCAGCCAGGCACAGGGGCCGGGTTGATGGCCTCAGCGGCCTCCTGCAGACCGGCGGCCGGGCAGACCCAACCGCAGTAGGCCCGGCCGAAGACGAGGGCGGCGAGCAGCATCAGGCCGAAGACGATGAAGCTGCCGTTGATCGTTCCCATGGCTGCCGCCGCGACGATCAGGTACGGCGAGAAGTAGAAGATGGTCAGCGGGAAGAGCAGCCAGGACACCAGCAGGCTCAGGGAGCGGACGCGCTGGCGGAGGGGACGCCGTTTGCCCATAGGTATCTCCTTCAGGCGTGGGTGAGACCGGCGAGCATCGCTGCAATGGTGGTGTCGACGAGGGCGCGGATCTGCTCCTCGGGCAGCGGCGGGCCGATCAGAAGCAGCCCGACCAGGCCGTGGACCGCGGCCCAGAGGGACAGGGTGATCACCTGGGGGTCTGCGGCACGGATCGCCCCGGCGCTCGCAGCCGCGGCCACCGCCTCCTGCAGCACCGCCAGGGGGTCTACCCGGTTGGCGCGGGCGGCCAGCCGCGCCTGGAGGAAGTCGGCGCGTTGCATGAACATGAGCTGGTAGTGCATCGGGCGCTCACGGCCGAAGGCCACATACTCCCGGCCGAGCGCGGCGAGGCGGGCGATGGGCACAGGCTCAGCCGCCGCGACCGCCGCCAGGCGCTCGCCAAGCTCGTTGTAGCCCTCCTCGAGCAGGGCGAAGAGCAACGCATCTTTGTTGGCGAAGTAGAGGTAGATCGTCGGGGCCGTGTAGCCGATGCGCTCGGCGAGCTGGCGCATCGAGAGGCCCTGGTAGCCTCCGGCGACAAACAGCTCGGCGGCGGCGGCCAGGATCTTCGCGCGCAGATCGGCGCGGGCCTGGGCCCGCCTTGCCGCGCTTGAGGAGGGGCTGGCCAGGACAGGTTTGTCCATGCGCTCACCGTTCATTGACTGAACATTGTTCTTCTACTTTACAGTGTTCAGTATAGTCAACCAGCCCGCGCCAGTCCATTGCTGCAACGGTGAAGCAGCGTTGCGGTCTCGCAACCGGCGCCCGATCGGGCTACAATAGCTAGCTCGTGAGGGAGTTTGGCTCGTTGTGATGGTGCGTACGAGAGGAAGGAGACGCTATGACGGGGCAGCACGCTACGCCCATTGCACTGGTCACCGGGGTCGGGCGCCGCGAGGGGATCGGGTTCGCCGTCTGCCGCCAGCTGGCGGAGCAGGGGATGACCGTGCTGCTCACCGCGCGGGACCAGGCCCGAGCGGCGGAGGCCGCCCAGCCGCTCATCGACGCGGGGCTCGACGTCCACCCGTACCCGCTGGATGTGACGGACGACACAAGTGTGCAGCAACTCGTCGCCATCCTCACCGAGCGCTATGGGCGGCTCGATGTGTTGATTAACAATGCGGCCGCCGTGGCTGACTGGCGCGAAACGGCGACCACTGCCGACCTCCAGGCCGTGCGCACGACGCTGGAGGCGAACCTGTTGGGCCCCTGGCGGGTGACCCAGGCCCTCCTGCCCCTGATCCGGAACAGCCCGCACGGCCGCATCGTCAACGTCTCCAGCGGCGCCGGCTCCCACGGTGACCCGCAGTTTAGGCTCACGACCGGCGGGGGCGTGGTGGCGAGCTACGGCATCTCGAAGGCCGCCTTGAATGCGCTGACGGCAAAATTCGCGGCGGAGCTCGCCGGCACGGGCATCCTGCTCAATGCCGTCTGTCCTGGCCTGACGGCGACGGCCCCGGGCATGGAGGCCATAGGTGCTCGCCCCGTCGCCGCGGGCGCGGCAAGTGTGGTCTGGGCGGCACTCCTGCCGGATGCAGGCCCGAGCGGCGGCCTGTTCCGTGATGGGCAGCCCCTACCCTGGTAAGCGAGCGGTCAGCCTCGGCAAGCCGCGCGTGACCCCTGGTAAAGTGTCAACTACGTAGAGGGAGGGTCCGAGAACCCTCCCTCTGTGCCTGGCTCGGGCTTCCCGATTGTTCTCGGTCGCTACCCCTCGATGGCCTTGAGGTCCTCGAGGATCGGCTCGGCGGCCATCGTCAGCTCGCCGTTCACGTCGGCGAAGACGGCGCTGGGGGCCTCGCCGTTGACGATGATCCGCTCCAGGCCCTTGCCAATGATCTGGTCGCCGTTGCGCACAAAGACGCGGGCCGCGTCCTGGGCCTGGGTGAGCGGCAGCTGGTCCACCGCCGTCTTAAAGTTGGGGTTGTCGGTGAAGAACTTCACCATCTCAGGCGTCTGCTTGGTGCTGATGCGCACGGGCATGTAGCCCGTGTCACGTGCCCACTGGCCGGCCTGTTCGGGGCTGGTGGCGAAGGCGATATACGTCATCGCAGCGAGCTTCTTCTCGTCGGGCGCGGCGCTCGGGATGGCCAGGCCGGCGCCGCCGGTGGGGCAGCCGAAAGCCGTCTCCTTGGGCAGAAAGCCGACCCCGACCTTGAAGGGCGCGTTTTTCATAATGCCAGCGAGGCCGCCGGTCGAGGCCATCGTCGCCGCGCCGATGCCGCCGATGAAGTCCTTGTTGACGTCCTGTGACAGCGTCGCCCAGCCGAGAGACCTGGCCGTGTCCTGGTAGAACTGGGCGGCACGCAGCGTGTTCTCGTCGGTCATCGTCATCGTGAAGTCGGGGGTCGAGTATTTGCCGCCGTACTGCCAGGTGACGCCCTGGAAGAGCCAGGCGATATAGCTGGCGCCGTTGGGGTGCAGGAAGGCGGCCTGCGAAAGCTTGTCGCCCTCCTTCTTCACCAGCTTGGGCGCCCACTCGCTGAACTCGGCCCAGGTCTCAGGGGTGCGGTCGGGCAGGCCCGCGGCGGCCCAGAGATCCTTGTTGTAGTAGAACAGCGGCGTCGAGCGGGCGAAGGGGATCCAGAACTGCTTGTTCTGGCGCTTGCCCTCGTTGAGCAGCACCGGCTCGTAGTCGGCGAAGTCGACGCCGGCCTGCTTGGCCAGACCGTCGAGCTCGGCGATGGCGCCGGCCACATAGAAGCCGAACCACCAGACGTCGGAGAGCGGCAGGACATCGGGGATGGTGTTGGCCTGGAGGCCCGCGGTGAACTTCTGGGCGGTCTCCTCGTAGGTGCCCTGGAACTGATACTCGACCACAACCTCTTGCTGCGACTCGTTGAAGCGCTTGACCATCGCCTGCTCGGCCTCGCCGAGCGCGCCGCTGAACGAGCCCCAGTAGGTAATATTCACGGTCGAGCCGGTCTGGCTAACCACCGTGGGCGCGGCGGGAGCCGCGGTCGGGGCGGCGACCGCCGTGGCGGGGGCTGTCGTCGGGGCCTCGGGCGGGGCAGTGGGCGACTGCGCGGCGGGCGCGCCACAGGCGGCCAGGGCGGCGGCGCCACCCCCGGCCATCAGCACGCTCAGCATCTGGCGGCGGCTCAGCTTGCGCTGCTCCATTGGGCTCATGCTCCTTTGATATGCGGGAAATCTTATGCGCACGGGGGCCTCGCGCACCCCCGGAGGTGCCGTGCTAGGGTAAGGGCGCCGCGGATCAGCCCTTGACCGCGCCGGCGGCGATGCCCTCGACGATATAGCGCTGGGCCCAGAGGAAGACCAGCATGACCGGGATGATCAGGAAGAGCGAGCCGGCCATCACCACGCCCCAGTTCGTGACCCCCTCGCTATTGCGTAGCCAGTAGATCCCGATCGGTAGCGTGCGCATCTCGTTGGTGTTGGTGACGATCAGCGGCCAGAGGAAGTCGTTCCACTTCCCCACCATCGAGAGCAGCGCCATGGTCACAATCGCGGGCTGGCCCATCGGCAGCACCACGCTCACCAGAGTGCGCAGGTGGCCGGCGCCATCCACACGGGCGGCCTCGATCACCTCGTAGGGCAGCGCCAGGAAGGCCTGTCGCAGCAGGAATGTGCCGTAGGCGATCGCCGCGCCGGGGATGATGATCCCGGCGTAGGTGTTGATCCAGCCCAGCCGTGCCACGGTCAGATAGTTGGGCACAATCGTGATCTCGACCGGCACCATCAGCGCGGCGAGCAGCAGCAAGAACACCAGATCCTTACGCGGGAAGCGCAGGAAGGCCAGCGCATAGGCTGAGGTGACGGCCAGAGTCACCTCGGCGGCCATGCCGCCCAGTGTGGTGATGAAGCTGTTCAGGTAGTAGCGGGCGAAGGGCGCCGCCGACCACGCTGCCGGGAAGTTGTCCAGGGTTGGGCGCACCGGCACCCAGGTGGGGGGACCATAGATCTCGGCCGTGGTCTTGAAGGCCGCGATCAGTGTCCAGTAGACCGGCAGGCCCACTACCAGCACGGCCAGCGCCATCCCCAGATAGCCGGCCAGCCGCCAGCGCTGCTCGGGCCGAGCCCGCTCGATGGGCCAGGTGGACTCTTCGGGGCGGCCCTCGGCCTGCACCATCTCGTCGCTCAGTGCCATAGTCTCATCCGTAGGCGATGCGGCGCTCAAGGTAGCGCAGCTGGATCAGTGTCAGCACCAGCATGATCGTGAACAGCACCACCGCGACCACTCCGGCCTTGCCCGCGTCATACGAGACAAAGCCCAGCTCGTAGAGGTGGTAGATCAGCGTGCTCGTGGCGTCCACCGGGCCGCCGTCGGTGAGCACCTTGATGATGTCGAACGACTGGAAGGTCGCGAGGATGCTGGTCACAGAGAGGAAGAAGGCCACGGGCGAGAGGCCGGGCAGCGTAACGTGCCGGAAGCGTGCCCAGGGGCCGGCGCCGTCTACGCGGGCTGCGTCGTACAGCTCGCGCGGGATGCCCTGGAGGCCCGCCAGGTAGATCACCACGGCGTAGCCCAGGTTCTTCCAGACGTAGACGATGATCACCGCGGGCATGGCCCAGACCGTGGTGCCCAGCCAGTCGGGCGAGCTGAGCCCGACCAGACCGAGGAGCTTGTCGATCAGGCCGTAGTGCGGGTCGAAGATGTAGCTCCAGACCACGGCCACCACCGCGCCTGCCATCACCGTGGGCGAGAAAAGCACCGCCCGCGCGGTGTTGCGGTAGCGCAGGGGTTGGTTGAGCAACAGGGCCAGGCTCAGGCCAAGCAGCAAGGTCAGCCCGACCGAGCAGACCGTGAAGGTCAGCGTGTTGCCCATGATCGTCCAGAACTGGGCGCTGCTGAAGACATCACGGTAGTTGTCGAGCCAGACGAAGGGCTTGCGCGGGCGCAGGAAGTTCCAGCGGATAAAGCTGAGATAGATGTTGTAGAGCAGGGGCCAGTAGGTGAACACGCCGAAGAGCAGCAGGTTCGGCCCAACGAGCAGGGCAAACAGGAGCCACTCGTGCCGCTCCCGTGCAGTGATGGTTCGGGCAGGCTTCGGAGGGATGGCCATAGGCAACAAGACGGCGCACGACTCTCCCACGGTTCCCTGGTGGGTCGTCATGGGTTTGCACGCCGTGGCGCTCCACGTTCGTCAGCGGGTCTGCCCGCGCATCATAGCAGCGAAGCGTTAAGGCCCATTGAACGGACGATTAATGCGGTGTGAACTCGGGGTTATTCATTGCGGCCACTGGCACGAGGGGCAATGCCTAGTGCTGCGCCTGTTGTGGATGCTGCGCGCCGAGGCAAAGCGCCATCCTGTGCGACCCTGTCGCTCGGAGCGGGCGGATGCAATATACCGGGGACCGCAGCACGCCACAGCAAC
>JAAXUL010000883.1 GCA_013336035.1 Chloroflexales bacterium | reverse complement strand
GAGCTGGAAGAGATCGGGGCGGGCGTAGTGGCCCACTACGTCAAGGTCGAAGGTGCCCCGGCTAATGGCCCCGATGTCGATCTCGGCACTCAGAAGTGCCGGCGCGTCGAAGACCGGCCCGGCCAGTACCTCGCCCAACGGGCTGATGATGCAGCTCCCGCCGCGGATCAGCACCGTCTCTGGGTCGTCGCCCTGGATTGGCGTGACATCGGGCGGGAAGTCGCAGCGGCGGGCGAACTGGCAGGCCGAGAGCACGAAGCAGCGCCCCTCTAGCGCGATATGGCGCATGGTCGGCAGCCAGGTCTCGCGGTCATCGACGGTCGGGGCGCAGTAGAGCTGCACGCCCTGGCCGTAGAGCGCCAGGCGCAGCTGGGGCATGTAGTTCTCCCAGCAGATCGCCGCCCCGATCCGGCCCAGCGGCGTGGGGAGCACCTGGAGCGTCGAGCCGTCGCCGAAGCCCCAGATTAGCCGCTCCATCGCCGTCGGCATCACCTTGCGGTGGGTGCCGAGCAGTGTACCGTCTGGCCCGAAGAAGAGCACGGTGCAGTAGAGGGTGCCGCCGGCGCGCTCGATGACGCCGATGACCATGTAGACGCGGTGGGCGCGGGCGGCGGCGCCCAGTGTAGCCGTGACCGGGCCGGGCACCTCCAGGGCACTCTCATAGTAGCGGCGGAAGAGGTCGCGGCCCTCGGGCGAACGCATGCCCACCCGCGCGCCGAAGTCGAGGCCCTTGGGGTAGCCGCTCAGAAATGCCTCGGGGAAGACCACCAGCTGCGCCCCCTGTCCGGCAGCCTCCGCGAGGCGCTGGAGGGCGCGGGTGACCGAGGCGTCAAGGTCGAAGGCCGCCGGGGCATCCTGCACCACGGCGGCGTGGAACGGTGTGCTCATCGCCGCGCCCCGCTAACCGAGGCGTGCGCGCCCGCGTCGGCGACGATGTCGCCCTTCGCACATGCCTCGTCGACGAGGGCCAGCAGGGTGGGCCAGAGGCCTGGCGTAGCGGTCTGGAGCGGCGCCATGCGGGCAAGGACCTGAGCCCGGGTGATGCCGTGCTGGCGCCAGGTGCCGCCGCCGTTGGCGTGGTTCTGCAGCAGCGGCTCCAGGCGGTCCATTGCGTGGGCGAAGCGGGCTTCGGGCGTGTCGCCGGCCTCGAACTCCTCCCAGAGGCCGCGCAGCTCCGCGGCTTGCCCCTGGGGGAGCATGCCGAACAGCCGCTCGGCGGCCCGCCGCTCGCGGGCCTCTTTGTCGCGGTTGCCGTCGGCGTCATAGCAGAAGGTGTCGCCGGCGTCGATCTCAACCACGTCGTGGAGCAGCAGCAGCTTGAGCGATCGGCCCAGGTCGAAGGGCTCGGCGGCGTGCTCGGCGAGCACGACGGCCATCGTCGCGATGTGCCAGGAGTGCTCGGCGCTGTTCTCGCGGCGCGAGCCGTCGATCAGGGCGGTCTGCCGGAGGACGTGCTTGAGCCGGTCGAGCTCGCAAATGAACGCGAGCTGCTGGGTGATCGGGCTTGTGTCAATCATGGTGATGTCCTGACAAGGGTGCGAAGCAGCGGCGTCAACGCCGCGTTGAGGGCCGCGTAGCCCACAGGGCTCAGGTGCAGCAAAACAACGCGCGCTCAGTCGTGGTCGACTAGCGCCCGCATGCGCGCGGCGGTCGCCTCGAGCGCCTGCCAGTCTCCGCGGTAGGCATTGTAGGCCAGATGGTCGAGGCCGATGTGCAGGTAGCAGGCGGTGAGCCGCGCTTCAAGGTTGTGTGGCCAGTAGTCCACCTCGCGCCAGCGCCGCTCCAGGGCAGCCCGCAGCAGCAGGAGGCTAAGGTTGGGGTGCCAGGGCGCCCAGAACGCGAACCAGGCCAGATCGTACAGGTGGTCGCCGTAGGCCGCGCAGCCCCAGTCGAAGACCCCGCTGACCGCGCCGCCCTCGACCAGCACGTTGCGGTTGAGTAGGTCGGCATGGATGAGCGAGCGCGGCGCTGTGTCGTCGAGCACCTGGTACAGTCGGGCGAAGCCCCGATCAAACACCGCCTGTCCCGCGGTCGAGGCGGCCAGCCGTGCCCGCCAGCCGTGGGTCCGCTGGCTGGGAGAGTCGTCGCCAACCGCCAGCAGGTGTTCAGACCAGCGGCCGCGCAACGCCAGGCCGCTCCCGTCCCAGCCGCCGAACCCGCTTGTCCCCGCCATATCGGCCAGCCGCAAGGCCTCCAGCAGCGCAACGACGGATGGGAGCGCCTCGTGCCACTGGTCGGTTGACACCATCTCCAGCGGCGTGCCACGCACGCGCCGCGAAATCGCGTAGAAGCCGCCGGGGGCGGGGCCGACCGCAAGCACCTCCGGCACGGGCAGGCCTGGTGCGCGATATCGGTACGCGTAGCGATCCTTCTCGAAGTCATCGCCGTGGCTGCCGAAGCGAACGATCAGCGCGTCTGTCCTGCGGCGAAAGCTGAAGGCGCGGGACCACGCCCCCTCACCTGCAGGTCTGACATCCATCGCCGACGAGTCAAACTGTTCGGCCAGAAACCGCTGCGCTGTTGCGGCGTCGATCATCATACGTGCTCCGCCTTTATGGTTGAGACGCGTCACGTAGCCACCCGGCGACGCGATCACGGCTCCCCAAGCTCCGGCAGCGCCCAGAATGGCCCATCGAGCGCCTGCGCGCGGATCAGCGCGGCCATCGCCGCCAGCGGTTTTCGGCGCCAGCCCGGCCGCCGCGGGTCGGTAAACCAGGCCTGCGCCAGAGCCCAACCCTGCTCAAGCGTCAGCAGCGCCCCGACCGCGCGCCCGCGCCGGGCGCACCACTGGGACACATCCTCTTCCGACCGGAAGAGCCGGATGTGGGCTCAGGTGTCGCCGATGTTGTCCCACCATTGGGCGAGGGGCACGGCCATATGCAGCACGCAGGCCGCGCTCACCGGCGTGCCGCCACGGACACTCACGGCGATCGGCTCTCCGCTGTGCGGGCATGCCGTCTCCACAACAGCGTTGCAGCTGAGCATCGCCGGGATACCGAGGCCGTCGAAGGCGCAGTTGGCCCACCAGGTGACGTCCGGCCCGACAACCGTGACGTCGGTTGGCGTCGCCGAGAAGGGGATGGCCATCGCGATGGCGCTGTCCGCATCGAGGACCAGGGCCCGCTGCTCGGCGAGGCGCTGGTAGCTCGCCGCGAGGTCTGTCTCTGCCACCTCGAGCCGTGCTGCGAGCGCGGAGAGATGCGGCGCTGCACCTGTCCGGACGAAGTGGTCGTAGACGGCGAAACGCACTCTCTCGTCGAGCTGATCGTTGGTCTGCATACGGCTCACTTCCCCGGCGCCGGCGCGATACCTACCAGGAGCACCAGCCGGCGCTCGCCGCGGTTGGCGACCCCGTGGGGGACGTCGGCGGGCGCCCAGACCGTCCAGCCCTCCCCAGCCTCGCGCACCTCGTCGCCCACGGTGAACGTCCCTGTGCCCTCGACCACGAAGTAGAACTTATCCTGTCCGGCATGGGTGTGGATGTGCTGCTCCTGGCCCGGCTCCAGGCAGTTCAGGCCGAGCAGCAGCCGCTCGCTCTGGAACAGGGTGGACTTGAAGAACTTCGCCGGGCTGGCCCCGACGTGGTCGCGGTAGTCTGCGAACATGCTCATCCCGAACCCCTCGTCACACGGCGCGAATATGCGCTACCATCCTACGCGGGGTAGGTCGATCCGACAAGGGAGCGGGCGCGAAGCCGCCGCGCGAGATGGCGGCGAGCTCGGCCAGAGTAACGGCGTAAGCCTCCTCGCCGGGGTAGACACCCTCCAGATCGCGGCTCCACACCTGCTC
>JAAXUL010000882.1 GCA_013336035.1 Chloroflexales bacterium | reverse complement strand
TGCTCAGCGGGCGCGGCGAGCCCCTCGTCCTGGTGCTAGAGGACTACCACGCGCTGGACGCCCCGGCGGTCGACGCGGCCCTGAGCTGGCTGCTGGCCCACCAGCCGCCGGCGCTGCGATTGCTGATCACCAGCCGCGAGGACCCGCCCCTGCCCCTGGCCCGCCTGCGCGCCCGCGGCCAGCTCAGCGAGCTGCGCGGCGCCGACCTGCGCTTCTCCATAGCCGAAGCATCCGCCCTGATCCAGCACCTGACCGGGCGCCCGCTGAGCGACCCCCAGGCCGAGGCGCTCGTCGCCCGGACCGAAGGCTGGGCGGCGGGCCTCCAGCTGGCCAGCCTGGCCCTGCGCGAGTCGGCCGACGTCGACAGCCTGATCGCCTCGCTGCGCGGCACCCACCGCCTGATCATCGACTACCTCACCGACGAGGTGCTGCTGGCCCAGCCCCCCGAAATCCAGCAGTTCCTGCTCCACACCGCCATCCTCGACCGGCTGTGTGGCGAGCTGTGTGACGCACTTTTGAAGGATGAAGATCGGGCGGCGAGCAAGGATTGCGCTGAACCGCTCATCCTTCACCCTTCATCCTTCATCCTTGCGCAGCTGGAGCGCGCCAACCTCTTCCTCGTCCCGCTCGATGCGGAGCGGCGCTGGTATCGTTACCACGCGCTCTTCGCCGATCTGCTGCGCGCCCGGCTCGCGGCCACGGCGGGCGACGCCATCGCCGCCCTGCACCGGCGGGCGGCGCGCTGGTACGCCGCGGCGATCCCGGCCCACGGCGAGGCGATGCTGGCCCTGGCGATGCACCACGCGCTGGAGGGCGGGGACGACGAGCGCGCGGCCCAGCTCATCGAGGACCACGGGGCCTCGCTGAACGGCCGGGGCGAGCAGGCCCGCATGGCGCGCTGGCTGGCCCGCCTGCCGCCCGAGCTCTTCGCCCGCCGGCCGCAGCTCTGCCTCAGGGACGCCTGGCTGCGCACCCTCACGGGGCAGCACGGCGCGGCCGAGGCCCGCCTGCGCGACGCCGAGCGGGCCCTCGGCGCCTTGCCAGCCGCCTCGGAGCAGGCCGACCTCGCCGCCTGGATCGGCGGCAATGTGGCGGCGATCAGCGCCTACCTGACCTACGCGCGCGGCGACGCGGCCGCCACCGTCGCCCACGGGCAGGCCGCCCTGAGCCAGCTCCCCATCTCGAGCACGGTCGTCCGCACCGCGACCCACGTCATGGTGGGGGCCGGCGCGCTCGACAGCGATCAGAGCGCGCTGGCCGAGCAGCAGCTGCGCCAGGCGATCGCCTGCGGGCAGACGGGCGGCAACCCCTACGCGGCCCTGACCGCCCAGGGGATGCTGGGCACCCTGCTGCTGCGCCAGGGCCGGCTGGATGTGGCCGAGCGGCAGCTGCGGGCGGCGCTAGAGCCCCACCGCGACCCTGGCGGCGCGCCGCTCCCGATCGCCGGCGACCTCTGCGTGCAGCTGGGCCATCTCCGGCACGAGCGCGACGACCTGGCGGGCGCGGCCGCGCTGCTGGCGCAGGGGCGGCGCTGCGGCGAGCTGGTGGCCAACGGGTGGACGGTGCAGCGGGCCAGCCTGTCGCTGGCCTGGACCCGGTTTGTCCAGGGCGACACGGCGGCGGCCGACGCGCTGCTCGACGCCCTGGAGGCGCTGGCGCCGCGCCTGGCGCCGATTATCGACCGCAGCCTGATCGGCGCGCTGCGGGCGCGCATCCAGCTCGCCGACGGTGATCGCCCCGCCGTCCAGGCCTGGCTGGATGCCGAGGAGCCGCGCCCAGGTGGGGCGTACCGCATCGCCCACCTGCCGATCGCGCTGATGCGGGCCCGCGCCCTGACCGCCCTCGGGCGCGCCGAGGAGGCCGTGACCCTGCTAGACCCGCCGCTGGCCGCGGCTGAGACAGCCGGGCGGGTAGGGCACCAGATCCAGCTCCAGGTAGCGCGCGCCCTGGCCCTCCAGGCCTGCGGCGACCAGGAGCAGGCCGCCGAGCGCCTCCGGCGCGCCCTGGAGCAGGGCGCCGCCCTGGGCCACGCGCGCAGCTTCCTCGACGAGGGGCCGGGCGTCGCGACGCTCCTGGGAAGGATGAAGGATGAAGGCGGAAGGATGAAGCCGTACATCGCGCGGCTACTGAGCGCATTCCCGGGCACGGCGGCAATGGCGGTCGGATCGGAGCTTCACCCTTCACCCTTCACCCGTCATCCTTTACCCGAGCCGCTCATGCCGCGCGAGGTCGAGCTGCTGCAGCTGATCGACGCCGGGCTCTCTAACCAGGCGATCGCCGAGCGGCTGATGATCACCGTCGGCACGGTCAAGTGGCACCTCAACCGCCTCTACGCCAAGCTCGACGTACGCGGGCGCACGCAAGCCCTCGCGCGAGCGCGCGCCCTGGGCGTCCTCCCCTAACCTGACCCCCTACAAATACCTAACCCGAGACCGAACTCAGGTTAGGTGCCGGGCGCGCCGCGCGCCGCTACTATAGGGGTATTCACCGCAGCGGAAAGGAGCACCCACAATGGATGAGCAGCAGCGCTACGCCCGCGCCCGCGCCCAGGTGGCCCGGCTTCGCCAGTTCTACACCCACCTGGCGGCCTACGTCCTGGTCAACGCCGGGCTCTTCCTCTTGAGCCTGTTCACCGGGGGCGCATGGTCGATCTGGCCGCTGCTGGGCTGGGGTATCGGGCTCGCCGCCCACGCCGCCGTGACCTTCATCCCCGGGGGCCTGCTGGGCGCAGACTGGGAGGAGCGCCAGATCCAGCGCATGATGGAGCGCAAGGAGTAGCGGTGGACGACGCGCCTGCGACCTATGTGCTGCGCGTGCAGGGCGCGCTGGAGGCGCACTGGGCGGCCTGGTTCGCGGGGATGGTCGTGACCAGCGACGCCGACGGCACGACCACCCTGGCCGGCCCGCTGGCCGACCAGGCCGCGCTGCACGGCGTGCTGCGCAAGATCCGCGACCTGGGCCTGACGCTGATCAGCCTCGAGCGGCGCGGCGCGGCCCTCTAGCTACAGCCGACCAGCGCGGTCGGGTCGATGTTGACCCCGCCGCGCCAGACCTGATAGTCGAGGTGGGGGCCGCTGGCCTTGCCGGTGCTGCCCATAAGGCCGATCTGCTCGCCGGCCCGCACGAACTGGCCGCTGACGACCGTCACGAGGGCCAGGTGCGAGTAGCTTGTGCGCCAGACCCCGCCGGGCTCGCTGATCGAGACATTGTTGCCCGCCGGGTCGCTGTCGAGGCTTACCGTCACCGTGCCGTCGTGGGTCGCCACAATAGGCACGTACCAGCTCGAGGCGACCTCGGCGTAGCCGTCGCCGTCGCCGTCCACGGCCAGGTCGATGGCGCCCCAGATCTCGGCGGGCGCGTGGGTGCCCACGCCATAGCCCTGGGTCATAACCACGGCGCCCCGGGCGGGCTTGACCGGGCAGCCGAGGGGCCCCTGCTCGCTGAGCGTGAAGGCCGGCACCCAGTCTTCGCCGCTCGAATTGCGCGCCGGGCCGCCCACGGGTCTACCTCGCCTCCCAGTCCCCGCGCCGGCGGGACGATTTCCTGGAAGTTGATATGCTTAAGAAGCGCTTGGCTTGGAGCTATTTGTCCCCGGACGGACTCCGAGCGATGGGAATAACAAACCTCGAAGAATTTCTCTCTCGAAATGTTGCACAGGCAGCCTTGACGGGTGCAACAATCACAGTTGGCTACGGGCGTCCGGATTTAAGCCGCTACTACTTACGCAGAGGAATCAGGTTGGATTCTCAAGTATGGCGGCGGCGACAATTTTGGAAAGTACTAACCCTGCTA
>JAAXUL010001643.1 GCA_013336035.1 Chloroflexales bacterium | reverse complement strand
CGCGAAGTCACCCAGGAGCCCGACCTGCCCCCCGCCGGGGCGGGCGCCCGGGCCGAGCTGGCGGCGCCGATCATCGTCGACGAGCGGGCCGCCGCCGTGATCATCCTCGACAACTCGCGCTCGAACGCCTTCGGCGAGGAGGAGCTGGCCTTCGTGCGGGCCCTCTGCGCCCGCGCCGCCCACCCGCTCAGCCGGGCCATCCACTACCAGGAGGCCCTCGAGAACGCCCACTACCTGGGCCAGGTCTTCGCCTACCTGCCGACGGGCCTGGCCCTGCTCGACGGCAACGGCAAGGTGCTGCGCGCCAACCCGGCCTGGGCGAACCTGTGGGGGCTCAACGGCCAGTATAGCCGCGCCCCCTTCCACGTCAGCCTCGACCTGGTCGAGATCCTGCTGCCGCGCCTCCAGGAGCCGCTGCGGCTCACCGAGTTCTGCACCAGCGGCCAGCGCGTGCCCGGCGAGGCCCAGACCCAGCGCGTGCGGCTGATCAACCCCACCCAGGAGCTGCAGATCCTCTCGGTGCCGACGCGCGACAGCCAGCGCCAGATCACCGGGCGCCTGTGGGCCGTCACCGACGTGACCCGCGAGGGCGAGGCCGACCGCGTGAAGAACGAGTTCGTCTCGACGGTGAGCCACGAGCTGCGCACGCCCCTGACCTCGATCCTGGGCTACACCGAGCTGCTGCTCAACCGCGAGTTCAGCCCGGCCGAGCGCACCCAGTTCAACCATACGGTCTACACCGAGGCGAGCCGGCTCTCGCAGCTGGTCGAGGACCTGCTGAGCGTCTCGCGCATCGAGGCCGGCAAGGTCAAGCTGAACCAGTGGCTCACCTCGCTCAACAGCATCGTGGCCGAGCTGACGGGCCAGCTGAACACGCAGCTGGCCCGCCACCGCATGCTGCTGGCCGTGCCGCCGAGCCTGCCGCCGGTCTACATCGACCGCGATAAGGTCAAGCAGGTGATCTTCAACCTGCTGACCAACGCGATCAAGTATAGCCCGAGCGGCGGCCAGATCACCCTCGAGATCCGCGAGGCCCAGGCCGGCGACCTGCCGCCCGACCACCCGAAGGGGCGCTGGGTGCGGGTGGCCATCCACGACCAGGGCATCGGCATCGCGCCCGAGGACCTGCCGCGGATCTGGGAGCGCTTCTACCGCGTGGACAACACTAACACGCGGCGCATCGGCGGCACCGGCCTCGGGCTGAGCATCACCAGGGCCCTGGTCGAGCTGCACGGGGGCCGCATCTGGGCCGAGAGCGAGCTGGGCAAGGGCTCGCGCTTCTACTTCTCGCTGCCCATCCCCGGGGCCGACCTGGCCAGGCGCGGCGGCTAGCCCCGCGCCTTTCAGAGCGCGCGTCACGAGCGGGGCCCGCTGTGGGGTGCTGATGCCGCGTTGCATTCCGCCCGGCAGGCCGCCTGAGTGCGCTCCAGCACGCCCGGTCTGCCGCGCCCAGGCGGCATGACCGCACGGAAAAAGGGCTGGCAGGGCTAGAGCTTTTGG
>JAAXUL010000881.1 GCA_013336035.1 Chloroflexales bacterium | reverse complement strand
CTCCGTGCCGCTTTCCTCCATTAATGACGAGGCCTCACGAATCCAGCACCGCCCGGGAGTACATTGTCTACGCCTGCCCGCTGGGCCGGCTCGCGCGTCAGCTCGCGACCTACTACAGCGAGAGTCGGGCCGTCTGCGGCCCGAACGCCGCGCATCAGTACATGCCCCACTGCACGCTCACCGGCTTCTTCCACGACGAGCCCGCCAGCGTCCCGGCCTACACGCAGGCCCTCGACGCCGCCTTGAGCCGGGCCCGCCCTACCCGGCCCGATCCGGTGCTCCAGGTCAGCGGGCTACTGCTAAGCGAGACGTTTCATGGTCTGCTGCTCGAGAGCCCCTGGCTGAAGGGCCTGACCGCCGACTTCGCGGCCAGCGCGCCCGCAGTGATGCGGCACGACCACATCCGGCTCAAGAGCTGGCTCCACCTTAGTCTGGCCTACGAGTTTCCCCCCGAGCAGCACCACCAGCTCGCGACGCTCGCCCACGATCTGGTCGAGATCGCCGCGCCCGTCAGCTGGGAGCTGCGCTTCTACGAGCGCCACGCCGACATCAGCTGGACATGCCACGCCTACTGGTCGCTGTAGTGTTGGGGCGAGGATGGGGGGCGCCTCACGCCTCACGCCTCGCGCCATACTTCTCGAGAAAGGTCGGAACATCCATGAGGTCGGCGAAGCGCTGCTTGAGCGTCATGTGGTCCCAGTCCCACCAGGCGATCTCGATCAGCCTGGTAGCGGTGTGCTTGTCGAAGCGCTGGCGGATGGGGCGCGCCGGCACCCCGATCACCACTGTATACGGCTCCACATCTCTAGTGACCACCGCGCCCGAGCCGACCACCGCGCCGATGCCGACGTGGACCCCCGGCAGGATGATCGCCCCGTGGCCAACCCAGACATCGTGGCCGATCACGCAGCGCGCCGCCCGGCGCCAGGCGAAGATCTCGGCGTCATCGACCGTGTCGAAGCCATAGGCGACGCGCCGGTAGGTGCAGTGGTGCTGGGTGACCCGCTCCATCGGGTGGTTGACCGGGTTGATGCGCACGCCCGCGGCGATCGAGCAGAATTTCCCGACCTCTGCGTTGGCGATCTGCACATCGTTGGCGGCGTAGCTGTAGTCGCCAAAGGTCGTCTCGCTCAGGTGCGAGCGCGGGCCGATCTCCGTCCAGGCCCCCAGATCGCAGTCAAAAACCTGGGCCGACGGGTCGATGGCCGGCTCCTCGCCGAGCTGCGGGTGGTACGGCCGCGCGTCCGGCGGAAAGGCGTGGATGAAGTGCCCCATCGTCTTGTTCTCTCTAGCCACGGCCGTTGCGCCGGGCCATCGCGCCGTCCCAGTAGATCGGCAGGCCGCGCCGGATGGCGCCACGCACACGCGGCAGTGGTCCCCGCTCGACCAGGACCAGGTCGGCGCTGAGCCCCGGCTCGATCCGCCCGCGATCCGTGAGGCCGAGGGCCGCCGCCACGTTCTGGCTGACCAGCCTGATGGCCTCGTGCAGGGGCAGCAGCCCTTCGTCGGCGAGGATGAACACCGCCTGGAGCAGGGCCGCTGGCGCATAGTCGGCGGCAAGCATATCGACCACGCCCGCCGCCACCGCCTCGCGCCCGCTCAGATTGCCGGAGTGCGAGGTGCCGCGCAGCACGTTCGGCGCGCCCATCGCCACCGCCATCCCGCGGCGCTTCGCCTCCTGCGCCGCCGCCAGGGTCACCGGGAACTCGCTGACCGTCACCGAGAAGTCGGCCATCATGTCGATCTTCTCCGGCGTGTCGTCGTCGTGCGAGGCGATCGGCAGCCGCTGGGCCAGGGCCTGGGCCACCAGGTCGGCCGCCGTGCGCCAGATCTGCGGGTTGCCCTGGGTGTTCCTGATGCGCTCGTGGGTCTCGGCCTCGACCTCGGCCGGACTGGCGTTGCGCCACCTGGCGATGAAGGTGACGTACTGGGCCATGTCGCGGTATTGCCCCTGGCCCGGTGTGTGGTCCATCAGCGAGACGAGGTGCACCATGCCTCGGTCGAGCAGCTCGGCGAGGGCCGGCGCGACCGAGGGCGTGGGCACCTCGTAGCGCGCGTGGACGCGCAGGTCGACCAGCAGCTCGGGGCGCAGGGCGTAGAGCGCGGTGGCCATGCGCCGCGCGTGCTCGCCCGAGCGGTGGTTCGTGCTCCGACCCGAGACCCCGTCCCAGAACGAGAGCGCGGCGTAGGCCGTGGTGATCCCGCAGGCCGCCAGGCGCTTGTCCAGCTCCAGCACCGCCATGTCCATTGGGAAGTGCGCGCCGGGCCGGGGTTCGACCTCGCCCTCCAACATGTCACCGTGCATGTCGATCATGCCGGGCATAAGCAGCAAGCCCTCGCCGTGGACGACGTAGCCCCTCCGCATCGGGGGGGCATCCCCCTCGACGACCCGTGTGATGTAGCCATCTTCGATGAGGATCGCGCCGCGCTCAATCAGCCGGTCGGGTAGCGCAATCTGGAGATCAGTGAGCCACATGGTGTTCTCTCTCGAGGTACAGCTCGGCGTCCACCAGGTCGCGGATGTCCTCCGGGTGGTGAAAGACGCCGATCATCGCGACGCCCTGTGCTTTGAGCTGGGCCAGCCAGGTGACCAGGGCCGCCCGAGCGGCGGCGTCTAGCGATGCGGTCGGCTCATCCAGCAGCAAGAGCCGGCGGGGGACGATCAGCGCCCGCACCAGGTTGATCTTCTGCTGCTCGCCGCCCGAGAAGGTGGTCGGGTAGGCCTCCCAGATGTCTGATTTCAGGCCGAACGAGGCCAGCCACTCGGCGGCGATCCGGCGCGCCTCCGGGGCCTGCTCCGGCCGCGCCCGCAGCGGCTCGGTCACCAGGTCGAGGGCGCTGACCCGCGGGCGGGCGCGCAGGAACTGGGTGACGTGCCCGATCTCGCCACGACGCAGGGCGACAATATCCACATCGGCGGCGCGCGCCAGGTCGATTGGGCCGCCTGCAGCGTGGTAGAGCGCGCTCCCGCCGGTCGGCAGGTAGGTTCGGTACAGGCAGCGCAGCAGGGTCGATTTGCCGACGCCGTTGGCGCCGCGCACCAGCACGAACTCGCTCGCGCGGAGGGTGAAGCTGACCCCGGCGAAGGCCGGGATCGCGCGCCGCAGGTGGTGGACGTAGAATTGTTTGCTCAGCCCCTGAACTTCAAGGATGGTCATCGTCTGCTCCGCCCTGCGGCTACAGCTTCGCGTAGACGAGCTGCTGCGTGTAGGCCTCCTGGGGGTCCTCGAGCACCTGGTCGGTCAGGCCGCGCTCGACGACGCGGCCGTCGCGCATCACCATCACCCGGTCGGCCAGGGCGCGGATGACGCCGAGGTCGTGGGAGACGATCACGGTGGCGATCCGCAGCTCGCGCTGGAGGCGCGCGAGCGTATCGAGCACCAGGGCCTGCACCGATACGTCGAGCCCGGTCGTCGGCTCGTCGAGCAGCAGCAGCGTCGGGCGCAGCGCGAGGGCCTTGGCCAGCTGGACGCGCTGCTGCATGCCGCCGGAGAGCCGGATTGGCAGGTCGTCGATACGGGCCAGCGGGAACTCCGAGGCGCTGAGGGCCGTCTCTGCCGCCTGACGCAGCGTCCCGAAGGTGCGCTCGCCGGCCATGATCAGGCGCTCGGCGACGTTCCCGCTGCTGGTGTGGCGCATACGCAGCCCCAGGTGGGGGTTCTGGTAGACGATGCCGATGTGATGGATCTGGACCTGGCGGCGGTGGTAGCGGTCGAGCTCGAAGAGGTTCGCGCCCTCATAGCCCGGTACGGCGAGGGTGTACGCGCCCTGGTCCGGCGGCTCCTCGAGATTGAG
>JAAXUL010000880.1 GCA_013336035.1 Chloroflexales bacterium | reverse complement strand
TGTCCTCGAGCACGCGCTTGAAGAGCCGGTAGGTGCCGCCGTAGACATCGTCGCCGCAGAGCACATGGTCGCCGCTCTTGAGCAGGGCCAGGGCCAGGGTGGTCTCGGCGGCCAGGCCCGAGGCGACGCAGATGCCGTCCTTCCCGCCCTCGAGGGCGGCCAGGGCAGTTTCGAGGGCGGTGCGGGTGGGGTTGCCCGAGCGGGCGTAGTCGTAACCCTTGTGGACGCCCACGGCTTCCTGGGCGAAGGTGCTGGTCTGGTAGATCGGGACGACCACGGCGCCGGTGGCGGAGTCGGGCTCCTGGCCGGCGTGGATCGCGCGGGTCGCAAAGCCGTATTCGGGCATCACAGCCCCCTTGCGTCTGAAAGAGCTAAACGCTCTGATTATAGCACGCTGGGGGGCGCGCTCCCTGGTCGGTTCAGCGCAGAGTTATTAGCCCCAGGGGCGGCCATCCGCTGGGCGGGGCCAGGGCAACGCGAGGCCTACCAGACGTCCCCGCCGCTTCCGGCTCGATAGTGTGGGCAGCCGCTATCTTTGCTTGGGTTGTACATGATGAAGTAGGCGTTAGCCGCGGCGGCGCTCGGGATGGCCATGACCACATGGTGCAGGCGGTTGTAGATCCAAAGCTTATCGTATGGGTGAATAAAGAACGGCACCAGCTCGAGGCGACGCAGCTGCCCGGCGCGGGCGGCGGCCTCGGTCCGCGGCGTGCGCACCTCATGCAGCTGGTACATGCGGGTGTAGATGCCGTCCTCGCGCACCTCGAGGCGTGGGCTGACCACATCACCATTGACTGTGGGGTCGTCGTAGAGGATGCGCAGCATGCCTGTGGTATCCCACTGGGCCTCGAAGATGATGCCTGGCCCGATGTAGGGGCAGAAGCCGTCGAGGATCAGCGTGGAGCCGGGCGCCAGGGTAGGGAACTCGGTTTTGATCTCACCCATAATTGTGTGCTGCTCCGCGTTAGCGGCGGCCCAGAGGTCGCCCAGGGTGCTGACTGCCAGGGTGCTGCCTCCGGCATAGCCGGCGACGAGCAGGGCAAAGGCCAGCTGGGCCAGGCGCTCATTGCGCAGCAGGCGGGCCGCGACCCCCGCGCCGCCGACGATGAAGAGGGCGATCCCGAAGATGGCACCGCCCGAGGAGCGGCTATTGATCCCGGTGGGCGAGAGGATGGCCTGGCGGTTGGTGAGGAAGATCCCATAGCCGGCCGCGGCGAAGAAGATGCCGGTGAGCAGAAGGGCCAGCATGTGCCGCATGCCGGGCAGCGGCTCATCGTGGCGGGTCGGCCACCAGAAGAGGAGCACAAAGACCACCGCCGCGACCACGGCGCTCAGCGCCAGGGCCGTCGGGTCGAAGTACGTGCTGAGCGCCTGCTTGGCCATAAGCGGCATACGATACCCGTATGGGCCGGCGACCATGCTTTTGAAGACGTCCAGCTGCAGCGTGGCGAACCAGGCGATCTGTCCGGCGAGGTTGAAGTCTTTCTCGATGCGATGGGTGGTGTATGCCTTGAAGCCCAGCGCCGCGATCAGCAGAACCATGTTGCGCGCAAAGATCACCAGGGGCGTGCGTGGCCCCGCCGTAGCCTGGCCGGCTGCGACCAGCGTGCGCCGATGGTACCAGAGGACGAGCGGGGTCAAGGCGAAGAGGGGGATGGTCAGCTCATAGGCCAGCACGCTCAGGAGCAGCCCGAGGATGCCGAGGAGGTGCCATGCGCCCCGCCGCGCGGGCTGCGCGCGCAGCAGCCGCAGGTCGGCGTAGAGGCTCAGGCAGAAGAAGAGCGTGCTCAGGTTTGCCGTATGCACTGAGTACCAGAAGCGGGTTGCCGTGGCATAGGGTAGCAGCACGAAGACTAGCGTGATCGCGAGGGCGAGCCGCGCCGTGAGCCGCAGCTCGCGGAGCACAATATGAAACAGTACCCCGGCGAGGGCGATGGTGAGGCTGTTGACTACGTTGTAGCCAAGCGGGTTCAGCCCGAAAAAATAGTAGAGCCCCACCATCTCGACGACCCACACTGGTCGGGGGAGTGAGTTTGTGTCGGTAAACTGCCAGAGCAGCCCAGGGAATGATCGGTCGGGAGCGTGCCGGAACAAGGCCCCGATATAGAACCAGTCATCGCTATAGAAGCCGATCCTGCTGACGTACAGGGCCGACGAGAGCAGGGCCACCAGGGTGATCAGCCCTGCCTCAAGTATCAGTTCGTTGCGGCGGGCCCGCGGCAGGCTATGGGCCAGGGATGCTGTTTGTTCCATCTGCCAGTTCTTCATGGTAGTGGGCAATGCGGCGTTTGAGGCGCCCCTATAGCCGTGGCGAGGTCAGATTAGGAGCAATGAGCGTATCTAGGAAGGCCTTATGCTAGGACGGCAGTCTTACAGGTAAATGACAGCGAGGTGGGCTGCTGTTGACATTTTGTTCATCCGTGGGCGGCAAGGCGCTGTATAATTGGGGTTAACACGGTGCGGCATGCTCTTGCGCCAGAATCCAAGGCGCGGTATCATATGTCAAAGCGGGCTGTTGCTAGAAAGGCAGGGTCGCCATGGATGGCTGGATCATGTTCGGCATCATGGTGTTCGTGATCATCGCCCAGGGCGCGCTCTGGGCGTGGGTCCTCATCGAGAAGCGGAACAAAATTCCCGATGTGCCCATCATGAACTGGCGCGAGCTGGTGGAGATTTCGCGCCGCGGTATCGAGGATTACTATCGCCAGCTACGCACGAAGCGGCGGTAGGAGCCGGCGCCGTCTGAGCCCTGAGGCCCTCACACCCGCCGCTAGCGCGGCTTTCCCTCTCTCTACAATGAGGAGAGGGCGGGTGTGGGGGTCGCTTGCGTGGGGGCCGGCAGGGGCTATCTGTTCGCCAGCCGCTGGAGCTGGGCGAGGTCGGTCAGGGCGATAGCGTCGTCCTCGATACGGATAACCCCAGCCTCGCGCAGCTCGCCGATGGCCTTGGTGACCGTCTCGCGGTACGAACCGATCATCTCGGCGAGCTGCTGGTGGGTGTAGCGGACGACGCTCGTGGGGACGGCGGGCTGCCCCTGGCCGGCGGGCACGCCCGCAAGGTTGAGCAGCACGCTGGCCAGGCGCTGGGGCACGCTCTTGAAGGCGATGTCGGCTAGCTTATTCTCCATGGCCCGCAGGCGCTGGCCCATCAGCTCCATGAAGGCGATTGCGACCTGGGGGTAGCGCTCGAGGATGCGGCGCAGGGTATCGCGCCCGATCACCCCGATCGTGCACTCGATCATCGCCTCGGCGAAGGTGTCGTGGAGCCACTGGCCCACCAGGGTCATCTCGCCGAAGATCGTCACCGGCTCGAGCACCATCAGGGTCAGGGCGCGGCCCTCGGGCGAGAGCTTGTAGATGCGCACGCGCCCGGCCCGCAGCACGAACAGCTGCTCGCCGACCTCGTTGGGCGAGTGGAAGATCTGGCCCGGCGGGTAGAGGTTGTAGCTGATCAGGCGCTCGACCTCGGCCCGATCACGTGGTGCCAGGCCGCGGAAGATGTCGCCCGCGGCGACGTAGTGGATGGCCGGGTCGTTGGGGAGGCTCATGAGAGGCGTGTCCCGCCGGAGGTAAACCCCTCGAGGTTGGTGATCCGCGCCGTGACGGCGCCGGCCGCCAGGGCCTCGAGGGCGGCGCGCACCTTGGGGATCATGCCGCCGCTGATCGCGCCGCTCGTGATCGCCGCCTCGACGGCGGGAGCCGCGAGCGCCGGCGCGACCGCGCCGTCAAGGATGACCCCGGGCACGTTGGTGACGCACAGCAGCTCTGCGCCGCCGAGGGCCGCGGCGATCGCCTG
>JAAXUL010000879.1 GCA_013336035.1 Chloroflexales bacterium | reverse complement strand
GCCCTGCACGATGAGCACATGGTGGCTCACCGTGAGCTGGATGTCGGCCACGGTCCGCACCACCAGCTCGGCCAGATCACAGGGCGCCAGCGACAGGGTCAGCTGCCCGCTCTGGATGCGGGCGAGGTCCAGCATGGCATTGATCAGCCGGTTGAGGCGTCGGGTCTGCTCGGCGATCTGCTGGGCCCGTCGCCCGACCTGCGCATCCAGCCCCGCCTGCACGGCCTGCCGTTCCAGCAGCTGCGCATGGGCCAGGATCGCGGTGAGTGGCGCGCGCAGGTCGTGGGAGGCCACGGCGATGAAGGTGTCCCGCGCCGCGATCGCCTCCTGCGCGGTGCTGTAGAGCCGGGCCCGATCGAGGGCCTGGGCGACGAGCCCGGCCAGGGTGGTGATAACGTCGCGGTCCTCGCCCGCAAAGGGCCGTTGGGTGCCAAAGGTGAGCGTGAGCGAGCCAATCGTGCGTCCCTCGATCCGCAGCGGGACAATGGCCGACGCCTCCATCCCGAAGGGTGTCACCGCCTCCGCGATCCGCGGGTAGTCGCGGCTCAGCGCGCGGCGCGACTCGAAGAAGAGCGGCTCGCCCCGCTGGGCCACCGCGGTGATCGGCGTCAGCGCCTCGAGCGGGGTCTGCTCCCAGCCCGCCAGGAGCTCCTGCGGCACGCCCACGCTGCCCACGAGATCGAGCGTGCCCCGGTGCGGGTTGATCAGCCTGACCGTGGTGGAACTGGCGCCGAGGTCGGCTCGCGCGTGCGCGCTGATCACCTCGGCGACCTGGGCGGGAGTTGGGGCCTCGGAGAGCGCCGCCGTGACGGCCTGGAGCCGCGCGATGCGCGTCGCGGCGCGCTCGCTGTCCTGGCGGGCGCTGCGCTCGCGCTCCAGGCTCAGGCGCTGCTCATGGATCTCGCTGGCCGCGCCGTACCACTGCACGATGCGGCCCGCGACATCATGGATCGGCTCGGCGCGCACCAAGAACCAGCGGTAGGTGCCAGCGGTGCCGCGGAGGCGCTGTTCCTGCCGCAGCGCCTGGCCGGCCGCCAGCGCCTGCTGGAACGCACGCAGGGCGGTGTCGCGATCCTCCGGGTGGATCGGAGCGAGCCAGCCGTCGGCGATGGCCTGTTCCATGGTCTGGCCCGTGTAGTCGAGCCAGCGCTGGTTGAACCAATGGGTGACGCCGTGGGGGTCGGTGCTCCAGAGCAGATCCGGCACCAGGTTGGCGACGGCGCGGAAGCGCACCTCGCTCGCCTGGAGCGCCTGCGCGATCCGGGTGCGCTCGGTGATATCGGTGGCGACGAGTCCAAGGGCGGTGGTGGCCCCCTGCGCATCGACGATGGGAAAGAGCACGGACAGCTGGGTGTGCAGCTCGCCCCCGACCAGGATGGGCTCCTCGACTTCGAGCGGTTGGTTGGTGCTGAGCACCTGCCGGTCATTGGCGCGCATCACGGCGGCAATGGCGGGCGGGAAGAGCTCAGCGACGGTCTGACCCAGGATCGATTCTGGCGCGCGCCCGAGACTGAGCGCCAGGCGCCGGTTGACCAGCAGGTAGCGCCCGGCCAGGTCCTTGACCAGGATGATCGCCGGCGCGTGATCGAACACACTCTGGAGCAGGGCCTGGTGGCGCTGGAGCTCGCCCTCCAGCCGTCGGCGCTCGGTGACCTCGAGCGCGGCGCAGAGCACACCGCAGGGCGCCCCCACTGCGTCGCGGAGCGGCTCGATCGTCAGGTCATAGCAGTACTCGGCCCCTTCCCAGGTGATGCAGACTTCGGCATGGATGCCCGTACCGCGCTCCAGGACGCCGCGCTTGAGCTCGGTGAGGGGCAGAACGCTCGCAGCTGACAGCAGCTCAGCGTCGGTCTTGCCGACGATCTCCTCGGTGCTGAGCCCCAGCTGGGGGTTGGTGATCCAGGTGTAACGGAGGTCGGCATCCTGGGCAAAGAAGGAGATCGGCAGGTGGCGCAGGATCAGGTCGAGGCGCTCGGCGTTGGTGTGCAGCTTGGCCGCGTGGGCTGCGGCGCGTGCCTCAGCCCGCATCCGGTCGGTGACCTCGCAGGCGCTGATGAGCACGGTCGCCACCATCCCGTCGGGGGCGACCTCCGGCACGAGCCACGCATCATAGTGCCGCAGGCCAGCGGCGCCGGGGATGGCGACGCTGATCTGGGTCGGGCCTGTTGCGGCGAACGCCGCGGTCAGGGCGTCGGCCCAACGGGCGACCAGATCGGCGGGCAGGCCCAGCTCATGGATGGTCTTCCCGAGCAAGGTGGCCGCTGGCTGGGCCGTGATTCGCTCGACGGAGGGGCTGACATAGATGGCGCGGTGCTGGCGGTCGACGCGCAGGATGATCCCGGGGAGATGGGCCAGCAGCTGTTCGAGGCCGGCGAGCTGGGCTTCCAGCACGGTGATCCGCGCGCGCAGGGCTGCCGGCTCATCGCGCGTCGGATCGGGTTCTGCGGCGACGGGCGTGGACATCGGACACTCCTTCCCGGTCAAGGATGACCAGGCTGCCGACGCCCGGGAGCAGGAGGTGACGGTGGGGTGATCGGTGCAGACGTGGCAGGATGGTCGTGCATGGCCACCCCGGCGCGGCGGGTCAGCCACCAAACCGTGAGGCAAAGGGTGTTTGTGAAGCATAACACAGGCGTGGACACCGTGAGGGGACGTTGCGGTACGAGCGGTGGAGCTTTTGCTACCACGCGGGGTCGCAGCGCGGCAGCGCGTGACTCACCGGGGCTAGCGCTCGTCACCCGCAACGCCCCTGGTGATCGCTCTACCGCGCGGGCGAGGCAGCGTCGTATGCTGGTAGGTGCTGAGGAGCTGTGCCACTCCGTCAGGTTCCAATCCTGGCGTTGTGGGACGATGAGCGCCTGGATATGCTCACCGGTCGCGGTCTTCCTTAATCGGGCGCGGGAGACGCCGGGTGGTGCGGCGGGTCGTTAAACCCACGGTGGGGTCACGGGGCACCAACTCGCGGGCCAGACACCAGGTGAAGAACCCGCGAAGACTTGCCAGCCGACGCGCCTGGCTGCTCGCCGCCGGCGCTTCGCCCAGCGAGGCCATTTCAAAACGGGGGCGCCGCGTCAGGAAATCATCCGGGTGGATTCCGTCCAGGCGATTGGGCATGGGCGTAAGTCGCGTCCCATGCCAGCCCGAGCTGCGCATGACGCTCGTCAGGAGCGGAAAGCCCTGCTCTCAAGGTGGATGCCGGGAACGCCTGGGATGGCTTCGGGATGGGCTGCCCCGTTTTGAAATGGTCTCGTGGCAGACAGTAGCGCGATAGGTGCGATCGGTCAGACGTTCGCTGCTCAGCCCCATCCCTGCGCCATGCCCCGCCGATACACCTGCTCACTGTCGCTGAGAGGCTCACCTTCCAGGGCTCAGGCCCGCTCGGCGTGGCGGTCGTCCTGAGGTGGTGACGCCGCGCCAATCGGGAGGTGCACGGTGAAGGTGCTCCCGCGGCCGACCGTGCTGGCGACCTCAATCTCCCCACCGTGCAGCGCGACCAGCTGGCACACGATCGCCAGCCCGAGCCCGCTGCCGTACTCGTCAGCCGTGCCGCGCTGGTGGACCTGGCGGAACTTCTCGAACAGGTGCGGTAGGGCCTCGGCCGGGATGCCCAGCCCCGTATCGGCAACGCGCACACCCATGCCCGCCGAAATACGATGCGGGTTAATCACGGCCAGCGTGCCCTGAACATATTGAATGGCATTGACGGCGCCCGGCGGTGTGACGCCGCCGGCGGAAAGTCCCGGGTTCGGATCAATGGGGTTCTCCGCATACACGGATCCCGCGCGCCACACAACGCG
>JAAXUL010000204.1 GCA_013336035.1 Chloroflexales bacterium | reverse complement strand
CCACGGCCTCGGCGTGGGCGTCCACGGCACGCTCACGGCGGGCGCGAGCCTAATGCTGCGCCCGCGCTTCGAGCCGGCCGAGACCCTGGCGGTCCTGGCCGAGGGCGCCTGCACGATGTTCTTCGGCGTGCCGACGATCTACACCCGGCTTATCCAGGAGGCGGCGCGCCAGGCGGGCGGCCCCCAGATCTCAGCGGTGCGGCTCTTCGTCTCGGGGTCGGCGCCCCTCAGCCCGCAGACCTTCGCCGCCTTCGAGGCCGCCTTCGGCCAGCGCATCCTCGAGCGCTACGGCATGACCGAGACCGGCATGAACCTGACGAACCCCTACGACGGCGAGCGGCGCCCGGGCACCGTGGGCGGCCCCTTCCCAGGGCAGGAGGCGCGCATCGTCGCGGTGCAGGGCCGCGAGCCGCTGCCCAACGGCGAGGTCGGCGAGATCCAGGTGCGCGGCCCGCACCTCTTTGCCGGCTACTGGCGCAACCCCGAGGCCACCGCCGAGGTGCTCGCCCCCGACGGCTGGTTCAGCACGGGCGACCTGGGCTGGCGCGGCGAGGACGGCTACTACACGATCACCGGGCGCGCCCGCGAGCTGATCATCAGCGGCGGCTACAACGTCTACCCGCGCGAGGTCGAGGAGCACCTGCTCAGCCACCCCGGCGTGGCCGAGTGCGCCGTCTTCGGCGCGCCCGACGCCGACCTCGGCGAGCGCGTGTTCGCCGCAGTGGTGCCCCGCGACCCCGCCGCGCCGCCCGCGCCCGCCGAGCTCGACGCCTTCTGCCGCGAGGGGCTGGCGGCCTATAAGCGCCCCCGCAATGTTTTTTATGTCAAGTCACTGCCCCGCAACGCCATGGGCAAGGTGCAGAAGCACGAGCTGAAGGCGTGCCTGGGGTAACTATTTCTTGTGCAGCTGGAGCACTTTGTGCGCCGCCTCAAGCTCCGCGCCCGTGAGAAGCTGGCTGCTGGCGTATGACCTACATCCCTGAGGCGCTGCGGCGCTTGGTCGCCGAGCGGGCCGGTGGCCGCTGCGAGTACTGCCGGCTCCACGAGGACGACACCTTCTTCACGCACGAGGTCGATCACATCTACGCTGAGAAGCACGATGGGCCGACCGCCGAGTGGAATCTGTGCGTCGCCTGCTCCGACTGTAACCGGAACAAAGGGAGCGACATCTGCTCCCTCGACCTTGAGACGGGTGAGGTGGTGGCGCTCTACCAACCCGCCGCGACCGCTGGGGTGAGCACTTTCAGCTTGCCGATACCGGCGTGGTCGAGCCCCTGACGGCCCGTGGATGTGTTACCGCACGTCTCCTTCGCATGAACCGGCTGGATGTGGTCGCCGACCGGGCGAGACTCATCGCCCTTGGGCGCTACCCGGACGAGGAAGCGTGACGCCTCAGAAAGGGGTGTGCCGGGAACTCCGGAGCAGCCCTGGAGCTACACGCCGGGCTCGTCATCGAGGGACTCCCCGCACCAGGTGCGACCGATCCAGGTGTCTCCCAGAGTCAGTGCTCCGCCACCTGCTGGGATCGCAGCACGTGTGGCCTGCCGACCGGGGCTGCGTCTAATGCGCTCACCACGGCGTCGGCGAAGGCCGTCACCGCCGCCCAATCCGTGTACTCGTGATCGCAGCGCGTGTTGGTGTTGCCGCCCTGGCGGGCCATGAACCAGCGGATGAGCAGGCGGGTGAGCGGCGGGTAGCGGGTGTAGGGGATGGCGCCGGCGATGATGACGCTGCGCGTCGGCGCGAAGCGCCATCGCCACCTGCGGCGGATACCAGCCGGTCGCCAGGCAGAAGCGGGCGAGCACCTTGCGGGCGACCGCGTGGTCCTCGGGCCGGGCACTTGCGGCGATCCCACTCACTGAGAAGAAGGCGCTGGGCGTGCGGTTCAGCAGCTTCCGGTGGCGGCGGGTGACGGCGTGGACCGCGGGCAGGTGTCGGTTCCGGTACACCGGCGAGCCGAGGACGATCGCGTCAGCAGCGGCCAGTTCCGCCAGCGGTAGATTTGTCGCCACGTCACGCACGGTGAGGTGATGGCCGTACGCCGCAATCGCCTGCGCGAGGTGCTGGGCGACCTTCGCCGTATGCCCATAGTGGCGTAGAGGATGAGGACTCTTGCCATCGTATGCTCCCCTCGCGGTCGCCGGAGCCGCGGAAGCGCAGCACACACGAGCATCGTAGCACGACCCGCACGTGACCGGCGGGGAGGGCTAGCGATACAGCGCAGCGCTCGCGTGTGGCCCCTGCGGGATCACGGCGGCCTGCCCGGCGCGCAGGGCTGAGCCTGGCCCTGTCCGGGCGCGGATCAGGTCCGCGATTTCAAGCGGGAAGCCGTGATCGCTCATCCAGGCGATACGCGCGTGGGCGGCATAGTCAGCGTAGACCGTGCTGCGGACGTGGCGGTTCGGGTCGAGGTCGGCCCAGCGCACCTCGACGGTCTTGCGGTAGTCACTCAGGCTCATCGGTCATCCTTGGCACTTGCGGATGCGCAGTCGTGGGCGCATCCGTGAGGAGGAGCGCTCCAGCTTGAAAGGGGGGCACTATGGTCAGACACCTGTGACAGACATTCGCCGCGGCCTCGGCAGCTGGTTGGTTCCGGCGGCAGCCTGTGCGCGAGGGCTGTCACGGCCAGGCGCTATCCGCGCTCGCCAGGCTCCACAGTCTGGTCAACGTGAGACCGCTCCATCCAGCGATCTGGGGAGGAGAGGGTGCGAAAGCCGTAGCGCTGGTAGAGCCCGTGGGCATCGCGGGTAGCGAGCATGATGCGCCGGATCGCCCGCAGGTCAGGGTGACTGACGACGGTCGCGATCAGCCATTTGCCGAGTCCGTTGCCACGGTGCTCCTCCAGAATGTAGACATCGCAGAGCCAGGCGAAGGTGGTGTGGTCGGTGACGACGCGGGCCAAGCCCACCTGGGCCTGCTCGTGGTAGAGCCCGAAGCAGAGCGAGTGGGCCAGCGATTGCGCCACCAGCTCGCGCGGGCGGCCGGCTCCCCAGTAGGTGCGGTTCAGCGCTCCGTGCACAGCGTCAAGATCGAGGAGGGTCGGATCGGTGCTGATGAGATAAGCGCCCTGGCGGGCCTCGAGCACACGGGTATCGGTCATCATGAGCTACTATCGCTAGGCGTGTCTTGAACTCCCAGGCCATTATAGCAACCCGGCGGATTGTCCGAGGCAGTCGCGTGCCAGCCGCTATGTCCCCGGCAGCGCCGGTCGCCCTCGGTCGGTCAGGTTGATCACCTTGGCCCCAGCAGCGCGTATGAGATCGGCCGGGGTGATCAAAATCTCCTCGCCCCACTGGCCGGTGCCGACGCCCAGCAGTGGCTCGGCCAGGAGCGATTCGTCGAGCAGGCTGCGGACCCGTGTTTGGCCTGTCCGTTCGCCTCCTGCTCCACGTCCGCCGCTTTCGCTACCTCCTTCCGGCCTGTCCGGCTGTCACCTTCACCGAGCGTCTGCCTGCGCTGGAAGTGCGAATAAGCGTTGGGGTCAAGCGGCTATGTTCAACCTTGAGGTCGATAAGGAGCTGGCGAATGGCTTCGGGCAGCGCGTTAGGGGCTGGAGGTGGGGGGGTGGGCGCAGGAGGGGCAGGGTCGAAGAGGCTGGCCATTGGGCCTCTCTGCGCCACTACGATGCAGAGAGGCCCGTCTACGACCCTGCTTGGGTGCAGGCCCGCCCGATGCCGCTACGCGGTCGGCGTGCCAATGTGCTGCGTGCCAAACGGCAGCACCGGCTGGTCGAACGTCGAGTTCACGGTGGCGGCTGCGAAGAAGCCGACACAGCGCGCCGTTTCGTCACCGATATTCCGAACCCCATGCGGCACCATGGCCGGGATCAAGACCGCCTGCCCGGTCGACAGCCGGCCCGTTTCATCCCCTAGACTCGCCTCGACCGTGCCGGACAGGATGAGCACGATCTCCTCGGCGCTGTCAGTATGGCGGCCGAGGGAGCGGCCCGGCGCGATCTCGAAGTACACGACCGCGGAGCTTTGGTTGCCCGTCGCCGCGTAGAAGGGAAAATTGGCCATGATCTGTATCGCCGCGTGATCCGCGTATGAGAGTTCGCCCATATCTAGCTCGTTCAGATCTACCGTGTACATGATGTACCCCCTTGCGCATCGCTCGTCGCGATGGCGTATATACTGCTTGCTACAGACCAATGACAACAGCGGATGGCAGTGGCTGCAACGCCCTGGGCGTGCAAGCGCAGGACGAAGTTGTGGTATCAAGCGTCAAGGCTCTCTGTCGCTCGCGGCTGAATCAACGATACAAATTGTTCCGCGTGGCGCACCAGCCATGCTTCGAAGCTCTGCATGTCTGGATAGAGGGCGCGGCTGCGTTCGATCGCAACGCGTTGATCAGGAACGCGCGTGCGGTAGAACTCAAACATATCGGCCGTCTCTTCCGCTCCCGGGAAACCAAACGACGCGAAGACGTCGCGCGGGATAGCGTTGTAGACGACCTGCGCGCCGAGAACGCGAGACATGATCTCCGCGTATGCTTGAGGGCGACGATAGTCTCCGACAATGTCGACTGCCGCGCCGAGAAACGCCTCGCGCCGCTCGAAGATGGCGGCCACAACGCCGCCGATATCCTCGCTCGCGACTCCCGCCAGCGGCGTGTCACCCTGTGGAAAGCCGATGGCCAGCCTGCCGTCCGCCTGTGCGCGAGGCGGGAAGTACGTCAGGAAATTGTCGAAGTAAAATGCCGGGTGGACATAGGTGGCTGGAAGCGCCCGTGCGCGCGCCTCGTCCTCAAGCCGCGCCTTGATATCGAAGTGGGGCACCGCCAGCTCACCGCCGGTGGCCTGCTTGACATGGGGCAGGGCGCTGAACACGAAGTGCGGGACGCCAGCGGCTGCAACCGTGTCAATCAGGTTCTTCCCCTGATCGTACTCGTGCCGGAAGTGTTCGTAGTAGTTGGTTACGCCGTAACAGCCATAGCACCCCGCTAATGCCGCCCGCAGGGTGTCCCAATCATCCAGATCGCCATAGACGACGTCCACGCCAGCCCGCCGGAGCTGGCGCGCGCTCTGCGAGTCCGGATGACGCGTGAGGGCGCGAACGGCGAACTGATTGCGCACCAGCAGGTGGCGGGCGACACTGCCGCCCTGCGCTCCGGTAGCGCCGATCACAAGAATGATCTTCTTCTCAGCGTTGCTCATGATGCTCCTTTCGGTGATGAACCGGCGCCATCGTTGCATTTCGATGTCGCCCGACCAATTGACACCTGTAAGTACATCACACAATCCTCGGCGGGAGAAGCGACGCCGGAGACAAAATCACACACAAGATGTGGTACACTGTGACCGCTCCCCACTCGCTCGCGTTGATCGGTGACACGCCGCCAGTATGACTGTACTGAGTGACGATATGGCGTTTGGGCAGTGGCTCAAGCGCCAGCGACAAGCGCTGGATCTGACGCGGGAAGCGCTGGCGGAACGCGTGGGCTGCGCGCCCTCGACGCTCCAGAAGATGGAGCAGGGCGTTCGGCGTCCCTCGCGCGCCATGGCCGAGCGCCTGCTTGACGCACTGAACGTGCCGCCATCCGAGCGAGCCCTCCGGCTTCAGCTCGCGCGCCGACCCGTTTCACCCACCATATCCGCCGCTGACTCCGTGCCGGCACAGACAGCATCGCCGTCGAAGAGCGCGAACAACGCTGTGTCCGGAGACGGCACGGCAGAATCACTGGTCGCCACTGACGCGCCGCCGTCTGCACAAGGGCCGGATTCGCGATCGGCGCGACCGCTCGTTCTGACGAAGATCCTGCCGCCCCCGCCGCGCCAACGGACTGTGCCGCGTCAGCGCCTTTCGGACATACTCGATGCGGAGCGGGACGGCGGATTGACTCTCGTCGTCGCCCCTGCAGGATTTGGCAAGACGACGCTCCTTACGGCATGGATTGCAGGCCTGACCCAGGAGCAAGGCGGATTGGTCGCGTGGCTGTCGTTGGAGGAAGGTGATAACGACGTTGTCCAGGTGATCCGCTACTTGATCGCCGCGCTGCAGCGCTGCCGCCCGATGCTAGGCGGGATGGCGCTGCAGCTTCTGGATACGCCGCAGCAGCCGATCGAGTCCGTGCTGACCGTGCTCGTCAACGACCTGGTACAGCTGGAGCCCGTGCTCCATCTGGTCCTCGAGGACTTCCATCTCGTCCGCGCGCCGGCGGTTCATCAGGCGTTCCGCTTTCTCATCGATCACCTGCCACCGCAGCTGCACCTGATCGTTGTAGCACGTGAAGACCCGCCGCTACCCCTCGCGCGTCTGCGCGCTCGCCAGCAGGTTCACGAAATACGCGCCGCAGACTTGCGGTTCACGCGAGACGAGGTCGCGGCTTTTTTCACGGAGAGCATAGGCCTGGCCTTGGATGCGGCGGAGATTGTCGCGCTCGAGCAGTATACGGAGGGCTGGGTCGCCGGATTGCAGTTTGCTGCCCTCGCGCTACGCGACCGCACCGACCGTCGTGACGTTCTGCGCTCGTTCACCGGCAGCCACCGCCTGGTGCTCGACTACCTGGTGGAGGAGGTGTTGAGCGGCCTCCCCGAGCATCTCCACACGTTTCTACTCTCTACCTCGATCCTCGATCGGCTCTGCGGGCCGTTGTGCGATGCGCTCCTAGGGCTTGAATCCGCTGGCGCACAACGCCGCGATGAAAATAGGGGTATGGGGGAACTTGGTTCCCCCATTTCCACCTCAGCATACAGCCAGATCATGCTGGAGGAGCTGGAGCGTGCGAACCTCTTTCTGACGCCACTGGACGACGAGCGTCACTGGTACCGCTATCACCACCTCTTCGGCGCGGCGCTCCGCGAGCGGCTCCACCGTGGTGCTACTCCCACGATGGTCTCGGCGCTCCACAAGCGCGCATCCCGCTGGTTTAGCGAGCAGCGCCAGCTGCGCGAAGCGATTGACCATGCGCTGGAAGGGCGGCACTGGCGCGATGCAGCTCGACTGATCGAGCAGATTGGCGATCGCCTCGTGGGTGAAGGCGCGATCGATACCCTTCAGCACATGATTGCGCTGGTGCCCAGCGACGTGCGTTCGGAGCATCCGCGGCTCCTCTACCTGTTTGGGCTGTGCGCGCGTCAGCGATGGGACCTCGACTGGGCGCGCATGCTCTTCCAGCAAGCATCGGAGGCATTTGCCGCGCTGGGCGACGCGGTGGGGCGAGGCGAAAGCCTGGTGTACCTGGCCGATTGCCTGCGCATGCTCGGCGTGTATGACGAGGCCCGCGCGTCGCTCGATCAGGCGCTCGCCGCCCCGCTCCCCCCCGGACGTCGCGCGATCGCCCTGCGGAGTCAGGCCTACCAGGCCGGTCTGAGCGGCGACTGGCAGCAGGCCATGACATATCTTGACGAGACGCTCGATCTCTTGGAGCGATCTGGGGACCGGCAGGCGCTCTTCGAGCTGGCCGTGAACCTGCGCTCGTTGTTTCTGGCGCTACCAGGAGCGGTCGAGCGCGCCGAGCGAGTCCGCCGCCTCCTGCATCAAGGATCAGTCGTGCCGCTGAGTGCACTGGCTGCGGTCGACCATTTCCTAAAGGGATTCATTCTGGTAGTGCGCGGTGAGATCCCCGCTGCTCGTGTGGCGTTCGAACAGGCCCTGCGACTGAGCGAGCAGTTCGGCGCCTATTCCCAGCTGAGCATGGATGTTGCGCTGTACCTGCTGCGCATCACGGCGCTCTTCGGCGCTTTTGATACGGCGCATCAGCATGCGGACCGGATCATCATGCTGCTGCGGGAGCCGACACTGACCGCGTTGCGTCGATCCTGGGGCGGGTACTATCTCAGCGCTCATGGCTGGCTGTACTGGCTCGAGCAGCGGTACGATCACGCCCGGCAGGTCCTCGACGACATCGAGACGGGGGCGACCGATCAGGAGTGGCCGCCGGTCAAGACGGTCAGACGGCTGCTGCGAAGCTTGGTTCTGGTGGCGGCCGGCGACTACAGCGCTGCGGGGACTCTCTTGGGCGCGGTGCGAAGCGAGCAGCAGCAATTCCGTGACAGCGTCGTCTTCGCAGACGCCGGGCTGCTGCTGGCCTTTGTCTATCACCAGACCGATCGTACAACGGACGCTCTTGCGGTGCTTGATGACGTGCTCGGCAGGCATGCACAGGCGAACACGCCAGGTCTCATCATCTTCACCGGACCACCGATCGTCGCGCCGTTGCTGCACCTTGCGATCCAGCATCACGTCCACGCTGAGTTCGCGCGCAACGTTCTACGGGCGATGCCCAACGGATCTCAATGGTGCACGTAATCGATCGGGCCTGATAGCGGCGCGGCGTACAGCACCTCAAGTTTGTTGCCATCAGGATCGAGAAAGCTCGTCACGACCCCGTGATTGAGCGGGAGTGAACGCACGAGGAGCGGCACCCCGCGCTCGCGCACAACCCAGCGCTGCAGCACCCAGCGGTCGCGGTGCTCGTCCCAGCGCATATCCTCCCCCTGGCTGAGCGAGGGTTGGCTCCGGCCCAGGGCGAAGCGTACGAGGGCGCCGCGGTCGATATACGCCATCTCCAGCCGCCTGGCATAGGCGTTGGGCAACGTCGCGAGCTGCGCGTGGAGTGCTGAAAGCCGGGAAAACTCCGCGTCGCTGATGGGCCGCTCGGGCACGGCGAGCACATCGACGTCGCTGGTGGCCGGGAGAAAGTCGCCCATGGCGAGTGAGCCGCGGAGATAGAGGCCCACGAGGTTATCCCCAAGCCCCTCCTGCACGCCATCCAGCAGGGCCTCCAGCAGCTGGGTCACATTCGGAAGCAGCTGCATACTCCACGCGCTCTACAGTGGCGGCCACCCACGCCTTCCTCCAACTCGGCGTCACCTACAGCGCCGGGACCCCGAGCCACCTGTTCACCCTGCAGCGGGGCGTGATGCATCCCTTTCCCGCCGACCCGCTGGCCCTCGTTCGCACGCGTCTGCTGCCATCGCAACACTCCTTCGCTGTACCTAGCTTACGCGCTGTGGCTCCTGCTACCTACAATGCCGCCATCCGCTCAGCGCCCAGCAGTGCCGAGGTCGTCGGAGCGGCCGGCTGCCAGCCGGGACCATTGGGCTGTGGGACGTCCGTGAGGCTGATGATTAGTTCACATACAAGCTCAGGCATGTGCTTTCTCCATGCGCTTCATCAGACCGTACTGCCCGCAGGGATAGTCGCTCTCAGGCGCCCCAAGGCGACCGCCGGTAGGTGCTCGCGAGGTCGTCACGAAAGCCCTGGTCGTTTTCGTTGAGCTCTGAGGTACCCGTGAGGGTTGAGCCGTCGTCGCTGAGTGTGATCGTGATGCGCTGCGCGAACCCCGGCGCGTCGCGCCAGAGCCTCAGTTCGCGACCATCAAAACTGACCTGGTAGATCCGGTGGACGCCGCGCGAGTCGAAGTACTGCATCGAGAGCTCCTCGTCGCCCTCCATCACGCCGATCACCGAGAGCGAGTCGGGGAGCTCGGGGTGATCGTTTTCTGCTCGCTCGATGAGGAAGCGCTCGCCGGCGAGCCATTCAAACCTCACCCGCCCGGGGACGACAGTGTCGCCGAACGCGGGGTGTGTAGACTCGGTCGCCCAATCGCCTACCAGCGCCCCGAACGGCTCCATCAGTTCCTTCGCGTCTTCCTGAGTCATCCGACTACCCCTCTCTGCTCGCTCACGAATCAGCGCTATCCAGGCCACCGAACGGCGAGCTGTTAGCCGTGCATGACAACGCGGTGGGTCACCACTTGCTGCTTCGCCCACTCCACACGACGGGCAATGTGGAGGCGTACACGGCTACGCCCTGGTAGCAGTCATTCAGCTTGTGTCGTAGGGCTCTCCGGGCTTCTGAGCCGCCTCGACGAGCCGGGCAAGCTTCCCAAGTGACATCCGCCAGCCGGTTTCATTGTCGGACGGCGCCACGCCAGGCGGCACGTTGTCATGAACGGCGAGGACATCCTCCATGGTCGAGATGGCACTGGCGGTTTCGCCTCTGAGGAGGTGAAAGACGGTCGCGCTGCTCATCACGATCATCAGTCCCGCGGCTGCAAGCGTCGTCAGGAAGGGAAGAATGCGCGTCAGGCCAGGCAGTAGCAGGCCGGCAGCCGCGAGCATTTCCGCCACGCCAATACACACGCGCGGCCCTTCGCCGATGTTGGTGTTGATCATGGCGACCATGTTGGCGGGCGGGAAGGCCATGAACCGGCCATGCCAGAAGAACAACGCCGCCAGGAGCGCCTGGAGGATCCAGAGCGCAACGTTCAGCACGCGCGTGAACGTGCTCACGGTCGAGTTGGTCGTCACCTTGTTCTGCATCACGGCTTGCATCGTATGTCTCCGTACTACTGGTGAACAGCAGGGCGTTGAGTGTTCCCTGCCAGACTGCCGTACACCACATAGTCGCTGCGCCTGGACAAGAATCTACAGCGAGACCGGTGAGAGCCGTGACATTGCTCGCGGCCTGGTGAACGCCTC
>JAAXUL010000878.1:2605-3803 GCA_013336035.1 Chloroflexales bacterium | reverse complement strand
TTATTGCCCGGGCCCACCAGGACCAGCACGCGGCGCCCGGCGGGCGCGCCCAGGAGGCGCAGGGCCTCCTGGGAGACGCCCCAGCCGGCCTGCTCCATCAGCCCCTCCCAGGTAGCGCCGGCATCAACGGCGGCCTGCTCGAGGGCGCGCATCTGGGCAGTCGTCACAATCTTCATGGTGAGGGCTATTGTAGCAGGAAAGACGGCGCTTGTGGGGCCGGTCCTGCGCCCAGCCCGATCACGCTCGCGATCGCGTGCTCGTGCGTGTGCGAGAGGCTAAGGGCGATCTCGACGAGGCCGAGGGCGGCGGCGGCGGCGGCGGCCCCGCCGTGCAGGCGCAGCACTGGCCGGCCGCCGGGGCCGCGCGCCACCTCGAGATCGTGGAAGTGCAGCAGCTCGCCGGCCCCAGCGGCCAGGCCGCTCAGGCCGCGCCCCAGGGCCTTTGCGGCCGCCTCCTTGGCCGCCCAGCGCGCCGCCAGCGACTCGAAGTTGGGCGTGCTCGCGCCAGCCCTACAGTCATCGAGCTCGCCCGGTGTGTAGACCCGCCGCAGAAAGCGCTCGCCCCAGCGCTCGACCACCAGGCGCACCCGCCCCACCTCGATAATATCTACGCCGTGGCAGAGCACGCTAGCGCCCAACCCCTCTGTAGATAAACCCGCGCGCCCGCATCTCGGCGGCGTCATAGACGTTGCGGCCATCGAGGATCACGGGGCGACGCATATACTGCTTGATCCTCTCGAGCGACAGCTGCTTAAACTCATTCCACTCGGTGACGAGCAGCAGGGCGTCGGCCTCCTTGGCCACATCGTAGGCCGTCGCGCAGTAGGTGACGCTCGGCAATATCTCGCCCGCCGCCGCCATCGCGACGGGGTCGTAGGCCTTGACGCGGGCGCCGCCGGCCTGCAGGGCCTTGATGATCTCGACGCTCGGGGCCTCGCGCATATCGTCGGTGTTCGGCTTGAACGACAGCCCCAGCACGCCGATCAGGGTGCCCTCGAAGCTGCCCAGGATCTCGCCGAGCTTGGCCACGAAGCGGTGCCGCGCATCGGTGTTGATGTCCATAACGGCCTGGAGCAGCTGGGGGTGGCAGCCGGACGAGGCGGCCATGTGGTGCAGGGCCAGCACATCCTTGGGGAAGCACGAGCCACCGTAGCCGACGCCCGCGTCGAGGAAGTGCGGCCCGATGCGCTTGTCGGCGC
>JAAXUL010000878.1:0-2595 GCA_013336035.1 Chloroflexales bacterium | reverse complement strand
CGTTGATGAACGAGATGCGTGTCGCCAGGAAGGCGTTCGAGGCGTACTTGATCATCTCGGCCGTGCGCAGGTCGGTGATGATCACCTGGGCGCCCAGGGGCGCGTGCAGCTCGCCCACCTCCTCGGCGGCCTTACGGTCGGTCGAGCCGAGCACGATGCGGTCGGGGCGAAAGAAGTCGCTCAGGGCGCTGCCCTCGCGCAGGAACTCGGGGTTCGAGACCACCGCGAAGCTGATCCCTGGGGTGGCGTGCTCGGCAATAATATTAGAGACCATGTCGCCGGTGCCGACGGGCACCGTGCTCTTGTCGATCACGATCGCATCGCGGGTCAGGTGCTGGCCGATATACTGGGCCGCGGTCTTCACATAGGTCAGGTCGGCGGCGCCGTCGTCGCCCATCGGCGTGCCCACCGTAATGAAGATCAGCTCGGCCTCGGCGAGGCCCACGGTGTAGTCATCGGTGAAGCTGAGGCGCCCTGAGCGCATATTGCGCTCGAGCAGCTCCTGCAGGCCAGGCTCGTAGATCGTCGACTTACCACTGCGCAGCGTATCTAGCTTGTTCAGGTCGATCTCGACGCCGATCACCCGGTTGCCCAGGTCGGCGAAACAGACGGCTGTCGTCAGGCCCACATAGCCCGTACCGACTACACAGATCGTTCGCATCGTTGGCTCCGTTGTTCGCTCGCTCTGCTCGCTTCCGGTGAGCGCTCGCTCCGCTCGCTCGGGTAGATTCCGAACATGGCGAGCGACAGCGAGCGCTCACCCCCTCACTGCTCCCCCACTAGCGACACCTCCGCCACCCGCGAGTCGTAGTCATGGCCCTGGGCGAAGATCTGGATCCGGCGCAGGTAGCGGTAGTCGGGCAGCCACGCCTCATCGCGCAGGTTGAAGCTAATCTTCGCCCACTCTGCCTCCTTGAGGCCATAGTAGATGATGCCGGGGTCCCGCCGCTCGACCGTAGGCGGGATCTGGTCCGCATCAACAAAGACACAGACATCGCGCTGCTCCTCGGGGTCAGCCGGGCTGTTGTGCTTGGCCACCAGCCGGATCATCACCGGGCACTCGCTGCCACGGTCGCCGGCATCTTTAAGCGACTGGCGGAGCACACGGGCCCACAGGGTAAACTGCAGCGAGCGATACTCAGAGATATCGATGCCCGCCCCATCGGAGCCGAACTCCTGCTTGATGCCGACCATAAAGCTGCTGGTCTGCCCGCCGACCCTATAGAACCAGGCCGCGGTGCGCTCGTCGGACTTACCACATACCTTCGCGGTAAGCGGCGGCCGGCAGATCGTATCCAGGCCGAAGAAGCCCCGGTTCGGAGACGGCAGATCCGGCCCCGAGTAGACCTTCCAGTACTTAGACTGAGGGAGCATCGGGTCGTTGCTGGTGGTATTGTTATACTCCTCCTCGGTGTACTGGCTGAAGCCGCCGTCGCGCACCAGGTCCCAGCGGGCGGGCACGGCGAGGCCAGAGATGCCGCTGGCGTCGATCTGCACACGCTCGCGCTCGCGCAGCTCGACGGTCGCGCCATTGGCGCCGACGACCACGGCCGAGCCGCTGCGCACCGCCACATCGGCCTCAAGGTCGTTGCCACCATCGGGCCGCGCCACAAGGCGCGCGGGCTGGCGCAGGTCGAGGCTATAGCTGCCCCCGGGGGCAAGCCGCACCAGGGCGTCGCCGACACGGACCGCAAAGTCGACCTGTCCGTACGGCTGGCCAGCCTTTATATCATAGCGGACGTAGCCGGCGCTCTGGCGGGCGACCATCTGCATAGTATCGCTGTGCCAGCGGCTCGTGCGCAGAGTCTCGAGCGTAACCTCGGCGCCGGCCCACAGGTCGAGCTGGCTTTGCTCGAAGAGGCTGATGCTGGCGACCTGGCCGTAGCCGGCCGAGGTCGCGGCCCGCACCGCGTCGCCCTCGACGAGCGGCTGGCCGTTTGCCGCTGCCTGGTAGAGCGCGCGGTCAACTGGCCGCCAGGCCACCCACTCGACAGGGCCACGCACCGTCAGCGTGCCGCCCTCGGGGCGAGTGGCCGTCTGGTAGACCCCGCGCACCGTCAGGGCGCTCCATACGACGAGGCTTACAAAAAGCAAGAAAAAGAAGACCAGGGTGATCCAGGCGAGGCCCAGCGTGCGCTGGTGGGCCGCGTCACGGGTTGCCGGGGGCTGTTCAGCGTACTGCATATGAGGGTCATGCGCGATAGCGGCGGCCTGATGTTGCGCCCCTATCGCGACACGCTGGTCTTGACGATTCTATAGTGGGTATCGACCGTGACATTCGCCACGACAGGCGTCGTGGCCCCATCGATGGTGCCGCGCTCGCCCATAAAGGTAAAGACAAACTCGTCGCCATCGTCGGCGCCGCGCTCGGCCATGGTGGCCGCGTCGAGGCCCAGACGTGCCAGCAGGGCCGAGCTGGGCGTGTGGGTGTGGCGGGCCGTGACGATCGGCGTCACATCGGCCAGCTCGGGCCAGCGAGCGGCGACGAAGTGCGCGGCGACCCGGCCTGCCTCAGCCAGCCGGGCCTCCTTGGTGGCCGCGGCGGACGGCACGCGGCGTGCCGGCTGCCGCGGCATCACGCGGCGCCGCCCGCCC
>JAAXUL010001642.1 GCA_013336035.1 Chloroflexales bacterium | reverse complement strand
GGCCGACCCGGCAGCCCTGCTTGCGGCTGGCAGGGCCGAGGAGGCCGCGGGCGCCTACGCCCTGGCGGGCGACCTGGCGCGGGCCGCCGCGATCTACGCCGAGGGTGGCCACCACCGCGAGGCCGCCCTGCTCTACGAGCGGGCCGGCCAGCCGGGCAGCGCCGCGCCGCACTGGGAGCAGGCGGGCGATCCACAGCGGGCCCGTATGTGCTACGAGTCGGCGGGCGACCGCAAGGCCGCGGCGGCCAGCTATGAGCGGGCCGGCGATCTGGCGCGGGCGCTGGCCCTCTACCGCGACCTGGGCTGCTGGGCCGAGGTGGCCAAGCTTGCCACACGCCTCGACCTGCCCGCCGAAGAGGCCGCTGCCCACGAGCAGCTGGGCGCGCACGCCGCCGCCGCCGCCGCCTACGAGCGGGCCGCGCGCCAGGCCCTCGCGGCCGGCGAGGATGGCCAGGCCGCCGCGGCCGAGCTCTTCATCCACGCCGCCGCCCTCTACGACCAGTCTGACGCGACCGAGCAGGCCCGGGCCTGCCGCGAGCAGATCAAGCACCTCCGCCGCACCCCCGACCTGGCGACCGTAGTCCGGCCCCGCTACACCTTTGTCGAGCAGGAGTGGAACGAGCTCGACGTCGAGATCCAGAATGTCGGGTTTGGGCCTGCGCGCGCCGCCACGGTTCAGGTCAACAGCGCCTCTTTCGACAGCAGCGGGCCGGTCGTCTTTCAGGTGATCGCGCCGGACGAGGTCCGGCGCACCGTGCTGAGGCTGCGCCCGAAGGCCGGCGAGGTCGGCCCGGGCGTCCCTCTCGAGCTGAAGACGACCTGCGAGGACAGCCACGGCAGGCGCTACGAGGAGCGTGAGGAGTTCTCGCTCCCCGTCACCGCCCGCGGCAGCCTCGCCGTCCCCGCGCCACCGGTCGCGATCATCGCCGGCGGGCGCGGCGGCGTGGTCGAGCGCCGCCGGCCCCTCGAGTCGCTCGAGCTGCCCCTGACCCTGCGCTTCGAGGGTCTCGACAGCGCGGGTATGGCCAGGGTTCGCTGGGAGGCCGAGACGATCGGGAGCCTGACGAGCAGCTTTCTCTCGCCCTACGTCGGCGACGACCTGGCCCTGGTGATCAGCGCCCTGGATGAGCTACAGAGCGCCAGGCGCGGCTTCAGCGCGGGCGAGCTCGCGCGCCTGGAAGTCCTGGGCCTGCCAGTCGCCGGCGGCATGCTCCAGCCGCAGGCCCACCCAGCCGTAGGCCGCGCGATCTTCAACGCCCTCACCGCGGACCCCGAGGGGGACAAGGCCCTGTCCACGATCGTGAATGTCGCCATTGCCCAGAGCCGTACCGCCGTGGTGCGCCTGCACTTCGCGCCCGAGGCGGCGGCCCTGGCGGCACTGCCCTGGGAGCTGGCCTGGGACGATAACGACGAGCCGCTGCTGCTCAGCCGGGGCCAGCTGATCGGCTGTGTGCGCCACCTCGATCTGGCCCAGGCCCTGCCGCCGCCGCGCCCTAGCGGGGGG
>JAAXUL010000203.1 GCA_013336035.1 Chloroflexales bacterium | reverse complement strand
CGACGCAGGGTCGCGGTCGCTCCGGGTCGCGCGGTGGGTCGCGCGCGTGGCCCGCTCGGTCGCCAGCGCCGTCCCTTCCTCGGCCGTGATCGCGGCGTCGGGGACGCGGTCACCGCGGGTCGCCCGGAAGCTCGCGCGCGTGGCCCGCTCGGTCGCCAGCGCCATTCTTTCCTCGGCCGCGATCGCCGCGGCTGCCGGCGGCACAGAGGAGTCGCGGGCCTCGAAGACGGCGACATGCGCAAGCTCGTGCGCCAGCAGCGCGGCGCCCTCCACCCGCTCGGGGCGGTAGGCGCCCTCGCGGAAGACGACGGCGCCAGGGTAGGCCAGGGCGTCGGCACCTGCGGCACGGGCCAACTCGTCAGCGGCCGGGCCGGTATGGAGCTGAACCGGTGGCAGCGGGCGGCGCAGGATACGCCCGATCCGGTCGAGCACCGGCGGATCGACGACCCGTGGGCTGGCGGCCTGCAGACGCTTCGCCGCCCGCCGAAGCCGGGGCTGATCCTCGCCATGCACAGCCGCTCCCTCGCCCCAGGGGGGGGCGACCATCTCGTCACGGGCAGGCTCGGCCCCAGGCGGCTGATCGCGCTCGACCTCGGTATCGTCCGCACTATCTGCTGCGGCAGTCTGGCCGAAACCCGGCGGCAGCAGGCGCAACAGGCGCGCGAGCAGGCGAAAGCGCTGTGCCACCATCGTAGGGAGACTCTGCCACCGCCCGCTCGTGGCGTGGCGGCGCCGGTGCAGCAGGGCTGCAAGCCGGGCGCCCTCATCGGGCTCTAGCGGAACGTCAGGGAAGGTCAAACCCGGATCGGTGCTCGTCGTCAAGGTTTCCTCTCCGTGGGCAGTTAATCTCGGCGACCCAGGCGCGGCGCTCCCGGTGGTCCATCTGCATGATCGACTCGTACGACCAGTACAGATGGCGCGCGATAACGGCTACCTCCTCGCGGAGCTGGCCGAGGGGGTAGCCAGTGATTCCCCCGGATCGTCATGCCCCAGGGCGAATGTGCGCTCGCAGTGGGGGCAGACCACCGTGCCTGGCCCAGACTCATCGGCATTCAGCCGGTTGTAGAGCCCCTGGAGATAGCTCAGGTCAGTGGCGAAGAGCCCCTCAATCACCTTCGGGTTGACCCCCTCCAGCGTCCCCAGGCGGATGACGACCCGTGAGAGCAGGATGATGACCAGGTATGATAGGTTGACCTGCACCCGCGGATCCTTCAGCGGCACGATCTCGTCGGCCGCGGTCGCCAGGCGCATCACCCCCTCGCGGTGCAGGTTGCCGGCACCGTCGACATAGCCGCGCGGCAGCGTAAAGGGATACTCGGTCTGAAACATGGCGTTCTCGTCCTGCTCAGGCGCGCTCGAGGCTCTCGCAGCTCACGGTCAGGCTATCGATGGCCACCGCGTTGCCTGTGGCGCTGAAGTCAGGCCCGTCATACTTGCTGGGCCACGCATTATAGAAATTCCAGCGCACCTTCTCGCGGCCCTTGTCATCCAGCAGGATGATCGAGCCGTTCCGCCGCTGGATCTCGCCCTTGATCGCGGCGCGGTGCCACTCGTACAGCTCGTTCGAGTCGGTGACGCCCCACTTGAGCATCAGGTCGGGGTAGCTGGCCTTGCCGGGCAGCTTGCGCACTGTGGCCGACTCGCCCCCCTCGCGATACTCCACCACCTCGACGCTGGAGCCGAAGCCGCTGCACTCGGCGAAGCCACCCTGGACGATGCCGTCGATCTCGATCAGAAAGCGGAAGTTGCGATACGGGTCGACCCGCTGTGCCGTTGCCATAGCTTCCCCTCGCTTGTTGCGCTACTCCTGAACCAGCGGGCCGCCCGGCTGCTGGACGATGCGGAAGACCACATACTCCGCGGGTGTGACCGGGTAGAGGATAACCTCGATCACCAGTTGCCCCAGAGCGCGCACGCCGGGCGGGTTTAGCTCTTCGTCCACCCGCACCCGAAAGGCATCGTCGGGCGTGGCGCCGAACAGCGCACCGTCGCGCCAGACACGGGTCAGGAACTCGGTCACTTGGCGCTTGACCTGCTGCCAGAGCGCGAGGTCGTTCGGCTCGAAGACGGCGAACTGGGTGCCCTCCTGGATCGACTCCTCGACGAAGAGCAACAGCCGGCGAACGTTGACATAGCGCCAGTGGGTGCGATCCTTCGGCGAAAGCGTGCGCGCGCCCCAGACGACGATGCCCCGGCCGGAGAACAAGCGGATGACGTTGATACCGAGCTCGTTTAGGGGCCCCTGCTCGTCGTCGGTCAGCACGCGCTCGACACCGCGCACCCCGCGCAGGGCCTCGTTGGCCGGCACCTTGTGCACCCCGCGGGTCGCGTCAGTGCGGGCATAGACGCCAGCGATATGGCCGGACGGGGGTACCAGAATTTGCCCCGACACGAGCGGGTTCGAGACCTGGACCCAGGGGAAGTACAACGCCGCATACCCCCGCTCCGAGCCGAGCCCGGCGCGCTGGTTGCGAACCGCCTCAAGTGCGGCGGTAGTATTGCTATTAGGAGCAGGCGGCGCCGAGTCGAGAATGGCGAAGCGGTCCTCCATGGTTTCGCAATGCTCGATCATATGCTTCTGCACATCGGCACTGCCTGCCATGTCAGGCACACAGAGGAGCGTGATCTCGTCCACGCGGCGCAGCGAGTCGATCGCGGCCTTATAGTCGTCGGGTGTAGCGGCCGCATCGCCGGCGCGGACGAAGTAGCAGGTCGCGCCACCGTTCTCGAAGAACCCCCGCACAGAGTGGGCTGCGTAGACCTTATCGATGTAGGGGCCGGCGGCGTCAGCCTCGCCGAACATCTCAGTGAACTGCGACCAGTTCGTGATCGGCACAGGCTCGGCGACGGAGCCCTTGCGGGCCGGACCCACGAAGCCGACGATGCTGGTTCCCACGCCAGGTATCGGGCCCGGCAGCGCCACTTCCTGGATGTAGACCCCGGGCGCCCGGTTGATGGTCGAAAATGCAGCCATAAGCTTCCCTTCTCATGTGTGCTCAGCCTTGCGCCTCAAGCAAAAATGTGTAGTCCTCCGTCCTGCCGGGGACCGGGACGACGCGGCTCATCTCGGCATAGCCCGCCGCGCGCACGATCACGGTCAGCGCGCCGACGGGCAGACGCGCAAAGTGGAACTGGCCGGCAGCATTGGTGGTCGCACGTGCGCCTGTGTCCTGGATCTCCACGAGGGCGTCTACCACCGGCCGCTGTGCGGGCCCGAAGACCAGGCCGTTGAGCGTGTGAAGGGTCTCGAATGGTGTATCCCCGGAGCGGTAGTCCCTGGCGACCCCGGTGACCAGCGGCCCCTGGACGACGAGATCCAGATCGATTGCTAGAGTGACGGTCAGGCTAAAGGTCGGCCGCGGCGCGATCCCCAGCGCGCTCCAGAGCTCGCTGGTGTGGCGCGCATCGGCCTGTGCGACCAGCGTGGGCGGCGCAAACGGCTGGTCCACCAGGCCCCCTTGGAGATAGCTTGCCTCGACGGTTGGAAAACGGCTCAGCCAGGCTAGCGCCAGACCGAGCAGTTCGTGCTCCACAACGATCTTCGCGGCGCCAGTCTCGTAGGACCAGGCGCTGACCAGGTAAGCGCAATCGACGCGCAGGAGCGGCAGGCGGCGCTCGAAGCTGCTGCCATGGCGCTCAACGATCGGCAGCGGGTCACGCAGGGCCATGTTCTCTCTTACCTCGTGGAGAAAGAGATTCAGGGTGAGGACGTCGGGCGTGAAGTTCCGGTCGGGGGTTAGGAAGCTCACCTGGGCTTCGCGCACTCGCGCCGGCGCCGCGGGATCGTCCAGGATCGCGCGAACTGTGCTGTCGAGATAGTGGAACATAGGATGCCTATCGAAACAGGTCTGAATGGCTGTCGCGTCATCAGGGCAACAGGCCGATCAAGCGTCTAGCCACGAAATTCAGGATCTCATTGCGAACCGATCCCTTGAACAGCTGAAACCCTGGGAAGTGCTGGCGAATGACATCAAGTCCCGATTGCATGGTCTGGCCATTCCGAAGGGCGTCACCTTATGATGCATCAGTCCCTTCGTCGTCTTGCCGAGTAGTCTGATCATCGTCAGGCAGAAAAGCACCAGCACCGATTGCCGCGCTGAGCAACCGACTGCATTCATCCCAGCTTTGGAAGTAGATGGGCTGCTCGCTCGGAACCTGGTAGATAGCGCCCCGCAGAAGCGCGCTCGTATCGCTGACGATGACACGCACGATAAACGACACTCGGCGCTGCGCCATACGCCCTCGGGGCCGCGACAAAGCCAACCGGTTATGCTGCTATTGAATCAAGGAGGTACGTGAAGCGTAGCAGTCCGGACTAACGGTCCGCTCACGTGCGACTAACGTATCACTTACATCAGACAGGCAATCGGCGCATTTCTAGTCGACGGGCCGACGATGGGAGCAGATCGCCGCCCTAGATTGGCTGACCGGTTGCGAGCTTCTCGCGAAGGGCAAGCAGCTCCGGCATCGGCTCGACGCTGAGGTCGCGCCGGAGGAGCGTGCAGCAGAGATCGAACTGACGCAGCGCCTGGGTGCGCTGATTGCGGCGGGCAAAGCAGCGCATCAGCGTGCCATGAGCCTCCTCACGACACGGGTCGTGGGCGAGCATCCGATAGGCGTAGGACATCGCCTCGTCATACAGACCATGGTCGAGGCAATGGAGGGCAAGCTTGTGTGAAATCAGAAAATAGGTACTGGCGAGGCGCTCGCGCTCGATCAGGAGCTAGCTGTCATACCACTCCCCGATCGCGAGATCGCCAGTATACAGGTCAATCGCCGCCTGGTAGGCGCTGTGCGCATCGTCGTAGCAGCGGGCCTGCTCGCTGGTGAGCCCCAGGGCGCACCACGAGTCGAACTCGGCGACGTCGATATCGAGGCGCAGGGCCGAGTTGAGCGCGTAAGCACCATCGTCATAGAGGATTGCCCCCCTACCAGGCTCAGCGCCAAGCTCAGCGGCGAGCGCTTTGCGCAGGACCGAGAGGGTCGTATTCAGGCAGGAGGCGGCAGAACCAGGCTGCTCATCGGGCCAGCAGAGCTCGAGAAGCGTCTCTCTGGCAATAGGTCGATCGCGGCGCAGCACCAGATAGCGGAGAATCGACACCGTCTTTGGAGCGCGCGGCAAGGTGACGCGGCGCCCGTGGCACAGAAGCCGGAACTCGCCGAAGCAATGGACGGTGAAATCAACCGCCTCGCCGCCAAAAGCCTGGAGCGGAGCGGGCGCGATGGCCAGTCTGCGCAGCGTAATTAGTTCGCTGATCCTCCTTGTAAGGACAGCGCTATGACCCGGGCTGGCGGAAGCGTCCTCGCTTCCCGATGGGCCGCTGAGCCCACTTCTCCCATTCAGCATCATCACTGCCTCGTGTGCTCCGGGCGCCGCTTACGATCACGCAGCGGATTACTCCAACAGGGCCACGGGAGCACGATGCGCACGCTCACGCTCCAGCCTGCGGAACGCGCGGGCCAGGGCGAACTATCGATGACGGAGAAGTCGGACAAAATGCTGGTGCCAGGATTGTAGCATCCTGACTTCACTATGTGTAGTTTGATTTTGATAAAGATTTCATTTGTAGCTGAGAAAGCGGTGCGTATCCGTACTCAGACCGATCTCAGACGCTGTGTTCGGTGCCAAACTGTCCCGTATCCGCAACCCGCTGGAGGTGGCCTCGATGAAGCAGAACCGCTATGGGCAGTGGATCGTCAACTGGCACCGACCCTACGATCACTCGCAGCTGAGCCGGGGCTATCTGCGCTGTCGTGCAACCGCCTGGCAGCGTGAATATGCCGACGACTGCATGGCCTGCGACGATGAGGGGTACGATGACGCCTGCTACGACAACGAGTGGTCACCATTTGCTGGTGATGGCCTGACCTTTGCCTGCTACGCGGCACGTGAGTTGCTCGAGCGGGAGGCGCCGCGGGGCCAACTCTGGCAGTTCTTTGTGGAGCGCGGCGGCTGGCCCGCACCTGTGGCAATGCAATGCCCCGACCCTGTGGAGCCGGTTGTGTCATCCGCACAGCTCGCCCAGCAGTTGGCCAACTATCGGCGGCAGCTGCTGGGGCCGAGAGTGACCGCGGAATGGCTGCCGGTCGTAGCCCGGCAAACCATCGCCGCCACGGATCTCCGTCCGCTCCAGGCTCTCGCCGCAAGATCAGCTCAGGGCCGCGCTGCCCTGCTCAACCTGCTCGTGTTCCGACCCTACTGGGTCCGCTCGTTGAGCAGCTGGGAGCCGCAGGGCTCCTCTAGCCGCGACCAGATTGCGACGCTCATTACACACCTGCTGGCGGCCTACCCTGTCCCGCCCTTCCTGTCAAGGGAGTGGATGTCCGAGCTGGAACCCCACCGCCTGAAATGGCTCTGCTGGGCGATCTTGCTCGGGCAGGGCCAGAGCCTCCATCAGGCTGCCAGGTACTTCGGCTGGGAGCTACCGCGCCGGCTCCAGCACTACCTTTACACGGCGCCGCCGCAGGCGACAGCGCTCGAGACGTGTTTGTACGCGGAGGTGCTGCGCCTGGGTGGATCGGTGGTCGAGTTCCGGCGCCTGCGTCTGGCCGCGCCCTTCGCGATCGACCCGACCGAGCCCCTGGCGGATCGGCACTTCTTGGCCTTCTGGCGCAGCAGTGTGCTCTGGCTGATTCAGCACCGCCAGGAGCTCAGCGACCAACAGGCGCAGTTGGTGCTCTTTTGGGCGCTGCACCAACACACCGAGGCGCTGCGTAACCAGGGCCGGCCGTTCACCCTGATTGGGCGCAGTGTGCAGCGGGTGCTGGCGGCGGACAGAGTCTATCAAGGCTCCTACCAGAATCCCTATGGTGCTGGCCGTGCCTTCGTTGCGCCGCAGCGCTGGATGGGCCATGGCTGGGATTGGTCCTGGGAGGACGCGGAGCGGAACCAGTGGAGTGCAACTGAGCTGACATCGAGCGAAGAACTGGCCGCCGAGGGTCAGGCGATGCACCATTGTGTCGCGAGCTACGCTGGGCACTGCGCCGCTGGGATGGCGGCGATTGTGTCGCTCTGCTGTAACGGCGAGCGGCGCGTCACGGTCGAGATTCACCCACTTACACGGCGCGTCGTGCAGGCCCGCGGCCCCTACAATGGGAACCCGAGCGTTGAGGATCAAGCCGCGCTCGACCGCTGGCTGCGGACCATCGTCGTCTAAGCACTGGACTGAGCGCCACCGCGATGGTATGCCTCTCCACTGCTATGCCTCGAACGAGAGAGGAATGGTTTACAGCAATAAATGCTATACACGAATGAGAAGGTAATAGACAATACCAATTGTCAATATTTATTTGTCAAACGAGCGAGAATGCGCGCTTCCGGGCAGAAGCAACCGGATACGGGCCAGGACGACGCCCACCGTCCTGGCCCTTGCCTGTCCTCGGCTATACGCCGACCGCAGCCGCGGTGTTCTCGCGGAAGACCGAGCCCGCGCGGATGGAGCGCCGCAGGACGGCGATGTTCTTGTGGCCAGTCTGGAGCATGATCATGCGCTCGCTCACACCGGCCATTGCCGCCGCAGTGACCAACCCGGCGCGCAGGCTATGGCCGTTGTAGCGTAACGGTTGTGCAACCAGAGGCGATTCGGCCCAAGACCGGCCACTCACCAGGACGAGGCCACCGTGAGCGATTGCAGCCACCCCAGCAGCGCTGCCTGCCGCCCGCTCAGGAAGCGGAGTCAGACCCCCCGCCTGTCGCGACGAGGCCGAGGATGACAGCGCGCAGCTCCGTGGGGTCCACCGGCTTCGACACATACTGCTGGAAGCCCGCCGCCAGCACCTGCAGGCGGTCCTCCAGGCGCACATAGGCCGTCAACGCCACCGCCGGCACCAGGCCCCCCTCCGCCGGCCCCAGCGCCCGCACCTGCTGGATCAGCCAGTAGCCATCCGCCTGTGGCATGGCAATGTCGGAGACCAGCACGTCGGGGCGCCACGCCCGCACCAGGGCTAGCGCCTCGGCGGCGGTCGTGCACGCACGTATGCTCGCCCCCTCCGACGTCAGGATCTCCCCCAGCAGCTCCAGGATGGCCGGCTGATCGTCGACGACCACCACCCGCAGCCCAGCCAGCGGGAAGGGCTCTCCATCCGTGGTGGCCGCCGCACGCGATGGCGCTGTGGCCAGCGCGCTCACCTCCCCCTCGGCGACCAGGGGCAGACGCACCGTGAAGGTTGCGCCCTGACCCACCCCGGCGCTCGTCACGCCCACCGTCCCGCCGTGCAGCTCGACCAGGTGCCGCACAATCGCCAGACCCAGGCCCAGACCGCCGTGGGCGCGCTGGCTGGAGCTGTCCGCCTGGCGAAAGGGGGCGAAGACCTCGGGTAAAAACGCGGGGGAGATGCCCTGGCCGGTGTCGCGCACGCTTAGCTCGGCCTGGCGTCCGGCGACGGCCAGCTGCACCGCGATCCGCCCCCCCGGCGGGGTGAACTTCGCCGCGTTCGCCAGCAGGTTCCAGACCACCTGCTGGAGCCGGTTCGCATCCCCGACGACCGCGCTGGCCGCCGGATCGAGCACGACCTGGAGCTCGAGCCCTTTGGCCTCAACCGCGGGCCGCACCGTGTCCAGGGCCGCATGAATCACGTCGATCAGCTCAATCGGGGTTGGCGCAATGCGCAGTTTGCCGCTCACGATCCGCGAGACATCGAGCAGATCCTCGATCAGCGCCGCCTGGGTTTTCGCACTCTCGAGCAGCTTCGGCACCGTACGGGTCACATAGGCTGCGTCGTGGGTGCGCCGCTGGAGCAGCTGGGCGTAGCCCAGGATGGCGGTCAGGGGGGTGCGCAGCTCGTGCGAGACCGTCGCCAGGAACTCGTCCTTCAGCTTCAACGCGCGGGTGAGCTCGGCGTTGGTCTGGCTCAGGAGGTCGGTCTGGGCGGCCAGGGTTGCTTCCTGGCGTTTGAGCTCCGTGATGTCCTGGACGGTCCCGCTCGTCTGCACCGCGAAGCGCGCTGCCCCCTCACCGGCGAAATAGGCCTGGGCATTGACCGCCAGCCAGTGGATGCTGCCGTCAGGATGGATCACGCGATACTCTGCGCTCGCATGCCCATCACCAGCAGGATCGGTGGTCGCCGCCAGCGCCTGGCGCCACCGATCGCAATCATCGGGATGGATGCGCTCCAGGAGGGCTGTGACCGGCACCGTAGCGGCGTCCAGGCCGAAGTGGGCCTGGGCGTATGCATCAAGGTGGATGCTGGCGGTCGCCAGCTCCCGTCGCCAGGTTCCCATGCGGGCCGCATCGTAGGCCTGGCGCAGCTGCACCTCACGCTCGCGCACCGTCTCCTCGGCCTGCTTGCGGGCGGTGATGTCGGATGTGACGACAACCATGCGCCAGTCGGGGAAATCGACCGGCACCGCACTGACGTTGGTCCAGATCGGCTCACCCATCTCGGTAATGATGCCACTCTCGATATCCTGTACGGGCTGGTGCGTGCGAAATGCGCGCGTACTGGCAAACTCCTCAACCGGCATTGGTGTGCCATCTGGCCGGAGGTAGCGGCGGGTCCGGTAGGCCCCCGTGAGCAGACCAGTGCGCTCCAGCCGTAGGATGTGCTCCAGAGCCGGGTTCGTGTAGACAATCCCGCCGCTAGCGTCGAGGATAGCGATACCGACCGGGAGGATGTCGAACAGCATCCCCAGCTTGCGCTCGGTGTCCCGCAGGATCGCCGCCATGCGCTTGGTCTGGGTGACATCGGTGACGGTCACCCCAACCCCGGTCACCGCACCGGCTGGTTCGCGCACCGGGAAGTAGCTGATCAGCCAGTCGTGCGCCCCCCCGATCGCCGCGCAGAACTGGCCGTGCAGCTCCAGGTCACGGATGGCCTCGCCGGTGGCCAGCACCTGACGCATCAGCGGCTCCAGCCGGGGCGCCAGGCCGGGGAGCAGCTCCTGCGGGGTACGCCCAAGGTGCTCCTCGGGCGTGCGGTGATTGATGGCGGCGAGCGCGGGGTTGACCAGCTGGTAGCGCAGCTCGCGGTCGAGGTAGCCGATCCCGCTGGGGACGCTGCAGATCAGCGCGTCGAGCCGGGCCAGGGCCTCGACGGCGGTCTGCTGCGCGACCTGGGCCTGCTGGTAGATCTGGGCGTTGGCCAGCGCCAGCGCGGCGCGGTCGGCCAGGTCCTGGGCCAGGGTCAGGTCATCTGTGGTAAAGGCGGGCTGCCCCGGGTCGTGGCGGGTGAAGACCAGGCTTCCCAAGGGAGCGCTATGGGCGCGGAGCGGGACGACGATGGTGCTATGCGGGCGGATGCGCTCAAAGGTCGACCACAGCTCCGGCGCAATCGCTGCCCGGATGGCCTCGGGGTCAATGACTGGAATGCGCAGCGGCTGCCCACTCGCTGCCACCGCTGCCGCCGGGTGCAGGGCGTTGGTGGGGATCGGCGTGTCCAAAAAGCCCGTGTTCAAGAGCTCCTGCACCACCGGATCAGGGTCATAGACGGCATCCGCGTGGAGCCAGCGCG
>JAAXUL010000202.1 GCA_013336035.1 Chloroflexales bacterium | reverse complement strand
GGCATCGAGGCGCCAGAGCCCAGTGGCCAGAAGATGGCCTACGACACGATCAAGGCACTGGGACCGGAGGTAGCGCAGCATGCGAGCATCTACATCTGGCCGAGCGTGAAGCGGCCCGTGGACGGCAGCGGCCACAGCGGTGTGCTGCACGCCAAGTGCGCCGTCGCCGACGACCGGCTGCTCTTCATCTCCAGCGCCAACCTCACCGACCACGCGCTCAACCTGAACATCGAGCTGGGCACGCTGATCGCGGGCGGCACCGAGCCGGGGACGGTCAGAGCCCAGTTCGACCGGCTCGTGGAGGAGGGCGTGCTTCAGCGTACAAATCCGCTCTGAGCCTTCAGAGACGACAGCACCGCCGCTGCGGTTATGAAAGCTCACACCATCAGGCTTTCGACGCGCGATCGTCATACATCAGCATTGCAGGAACGATGCACGAAGGAAACAAGTCATGGCGCACACATCCGAGATCATGTACGTCGGCGATCGCAAGGTGAAGGTCGCCAATGGGGTGTATGGAAACGGGAAGCCGGGGGAAAGTCAGACCATCAATGTCTGCGATACGAGCAATATTGAAGGCAACTACGAGCGGGTCTATCGTATCAACAGTCCGCTGCCATTTGTTACGATGCAAGAATTACGGCGGAATGCCACCTCGCTTCAGGCATTAGACGCCTTTTTAACGCAACGCGGCGCAGCCCGTGAGGCGCCAAGACGGAAACAGTAGGATTCACGCGAGGATCGGAGGGTAGGATCGTCCGAGCGAGCACATCACCGCGGGCAGCACCGAGCCGGCGATCGTCTAGCCCAGTTCGACCGTATGATTGCCGAGGGCACGCTCCAGAAAGCACAGTAGGCAACCCCATGGCAAAACAGCTCTACCAACTCGCCAACGTCCAGGAGGCCTTTGCCGCCCGTATCCGCGAGAAGGTGCAGGGCCGACGTGAGGAGGCCCAGGACAAGGCCGACGACATCCCGCTGCTCGGCTGGCTGATCCGCCCGCTCACCGGTCTGGCCTTCGATATCCGCGAGGACCGCAACACAGGCCGTGGTGAGCGCGGCGAGAACCAGGTGCTCAAGACCGTCCTCCGCTGGCTCCCCGAGAGCTGGTGCGTGTTCCACAACGTGGTCGTCGAGCCACAGCCGGACGAGTTCGCCCAGATCGACCTCCTCCTCGTCAGCACGGCGGGCGTGTTTCTGGTTGAGACGAAGGCCTGGCGCGGCTCGTACAAGGGCTACCGCGACTCCTGGCAGCAGCGCGAGGGTCAGAGCTGGATCAAGGTATCCAGCCCGACAGGACAGGTCCAGCGGCAGGCACGCATGCTCGCCTCGTGGCTGGAGCAGCAGCGCTCGTTCGCTCTCCCGGCGTCCTTCAAAGGCGCGATGACGCCGCTGGTCGTCTTCACACAGCCCCAGTGGCTCCATGTCGCGCAGTGCTCGGTCCAGGTCTTCGAGGGCACCAAGCCGCTCATTCAGTTCCTCCAGGCCAGGTCTGCTGAGGTCTTCACCCCAGGCCAGATGGAGACCATCTGCGACCTGATCATCCGCTCGCCGACGCCTGTGGTCCTCCCCGTAGCCCCTGAGCCAGCGCCCGCGAAGACACCACACCCGCCTCGCACGCCGGAGCGCGCCGCTCGGCCTGCCGTCGCGCCGGCCGCCGCAGAGCCGGCCAACACCCCTGCGACGGTGCCCGCGTCCAAGCGGCCGGCGCCGGCTCCCCCTGCCAGCGTAGCCTCAACCGCACCCGTGTGCCCGAAGTGTGGCGTGGCCATGGTGCTGCGCACGGCAAAGCAGGGCGCCAACGCCGGCAGCCAGTTCTACGGTTGCCCCAACTTCCCGCGCTGCCGGACGATTATCTCCCTCTCTCCCACTGCCGAATAGTCCCCAGGTGCCTTGCTATGCCGCTCCAGAATCGCGTCACCCCGACCGGACAGATCATCGCCGACCCCGCCCGCGGTCTCGTCATGGGAAACCGTGGCTGCCTCCATGATGACCAGCGCCAGGTGCTGTCCCAGTACCGGGTCAAGCGCTGGATCATCTGCCACCTCGCATTCAAAGGCCGCCGGCGACAGCTCATGACCCCTGGCAAGTACACCGAGCTCTTCTTCCTCGACGAGGCGACAGCCCTTGCCGCTGGCCACCGACCGTGCGCCGAGTGCAACCGCGAGCGATTCCAGACCTTTGGGAAGCTCTGGATGGAGGCGAACCCAGGGGTGATGCCAGGCGATAAGCTGAGCGCCGACGTGCTGGACGCACACCTACACCGCGAGCGCATCAGCACGCACTACTATCAGCGCGACAAGGAGAAGCTGACCTACGAGACCTCCCTCGACGACCTGCCGGACGGCGCCTTCATCGTCTTCGGCAATGCGGCGAGGCCTCACCTGGTCTACGGCGGCGCCCTGTACCCCTGGTCCCCTGGTGGGTACGGGCCACCGGTGGCAAGGCCGATGGGAGCCATGAGCGCTGTGCTCACACCGCCATCGACGGTTCAGGCCCTGGCCTACGGGTATACATCCTGCATCCACCCCTCGGCGACCGAGGCCTATGCGAAAGGGGGCACCCCCTGTGACAAATGGTGAGCTTGAGGAAGGGCCTATCGAGCCTCAGCCGAGCGCGGCCAGCTCCGTAAGGCGGGCCAGCCAGGAGGATGTCCGGCGGATGGTGGAGAGCTGCCACCCCGATCCGGCTATCCGTCGTCTGGTGCTGACATACCTGGCCGATCTCATCGACGCTGCGCATGCCGTTGGCGCCAGCCGCTGGGCGGTCACCGTCCCTCGCCGCGATTGTCTGCGCTTCGTCGCCGGCTTCTACTTCGTCTTCGACATCTACCGCGACGCCGTCGGGCTGGCGCTCCAGCGCGAGACCCTGCCCCCAGAGAGCGTCGTACGGCTCCAGCAACTTGACGATTGGGAACGCTGGAAGTTTAAGAGCTACGCCGGAGCGGTGACCTGCATCATTCCGGCCGACCAGTTCTCCGAGCTTAGCTCGCTCACCCGCGAGGCCAGCCTCGCATTCACCCATACGGCGGCCAAGAGCGCCCGCCGCGTGCACAACGGCTCACGGTCAGCACATTGCACGGGCGCCCTTGCGTACTTGCGATCCGAGCTCCAGCGCGATATCCCGGAGCCAATCTATGACCTGCCGGGGCCGGATGTCGCTGAAGATCTGGATAGGGTACAGCGCGAGGACATCGAGGCTGCGCTGACCACCTTCGACATCGATCGCAGGGGCACCTCCGGCTGGCAGAACTGGGAGCACGACGCCGTCTACCGGTATGTGATCACCAGGGATGGGCAGCGCTACCCGGTCAAAGAGATTGTGCGCATCGCGGCCGGTGTAAGCCAGCTCAGTAGTGACCGCGCCCGCCGTCTCCTTGATCGCCTTGGATTCACCATCGAGGCCCTGTTCGATGCTACCCAGCGGGTCTGGCTCTTCCAGGCCAACCCGCGCTTCTATAAGCTGGCCGAGCGGGTGCGCGGCGTCACACCTGGGACTGAGGACGATTGGGCGGTCACGCGCTACCGCGATGAGATGAAGGCTGGCGACCGAGTACTCCTCTGGCAGGCGGGCCAGGAGGCGGGCATCTACGCCCTCGGCGAGCTCATCGCTGCGCCAGCCGAGCACACCTACGCCCCGGAAGATATCCCGCCCTGGCTCGACGTCCCACCGGGGCAGCCGGCGACGGTGTGGCGGGCGCCCTTCCGCTACACCCAGATCCTCGTCGAGCCGATCCGGCGGGCAACCCTCGTGGAGCACCCAGCGCTTCAGAAAATGCACGTGCTGCGCGCCCCCAACGGGACCAACTTCCGGGTCAACAGCGACGAGTGGGCAGCACTCCAGGAGATCCTCGAGCGTAGTTCTCCCCCTGGCCCGACATCTGGGCTGAACCCGTTCTATCCGCTCGCCGACTGCGCCGGCGACACAGGCATCACGGAGGCAGAGCTTGCCCGCTGGCTTCGCGCTATCGAGCGAAAGGGCCAGGCAGTGCTCTATGGCCCGCCCGGCACCGGGAAGACCTTTGTGGCCCAACGGCTCGCCCGACATCTGGTGGGCGGCGGCGAGGGCTTCGTCGAGCTCGTCCAGTTCCACCCGGCCTACTCCTACGAGGACTTCATCCAGGGTATCAGGCCTCAGTCCCTTGCCGACGGCAGCCTGACCTACCCGATGGTGCCAGGGCGCTTTCTGGACTTCTGCGCCCGCGCCAGGGCCGTGACCGACACCTGCATCCTGATCGTCGATGAGATCAACCGGGCCAACCTGGCCCGCGTCTTCGGCGAGCTGATGTACCTGCTCGAGTATCGCGACCAGTCGCTGCCGCTAGCTGGGGGCGGGGTGCTCTCGATCCCCGCGAACGTGCGCATCATCGGCACGATGAACACGGCCGACCGCTCGATCGCCCTCGTAGACCACGCGCTCCGGCGCCGCTTCGCTTTCCTACCACTCCAGCCAAACTACGCCGTGCTGCGGCAGTTCCAGAGCGAGCGAGACTTCGACGCCGATGGCCTGGTGAGCACGCTGGAGCAGGTCAACCGTGAGATCGGAGACTCGAGCTACGCCGTGGGCATTAGCTTCTTCATGCGGCCAGGACTCGCAGACGCGCTCGAAGACATCTGGCGCATGGAGATCGAGCCCTACCTGGAGGAGTACTTCTTCGACCGGCGCGAGGTCTTCGAGCGCTTCCGCTGGGAGAAGATTTCAGCCCGGGTGACGCTGTGAGCCTGGGCATACGCCAGATCATTGCGCTGGAGGAGGACTGGCCACGCTCTCTCCAGCGCGACGAGCTGCCCGAGGCTGCGGGCGAGCTGCTCTGGCGCCAGTACAGCACCCAGGTCGAGGTTGAGTTCCCGTCGCCAGCCACCGGCGGCCAGTGGCAGCTCACGGCCCAGGGCGCGGTTGGGCACATCCCGCTCACGCCCGAGCTGAGCATCGCGCTGCTGCCGAAGGTGCCAATGCGCAGCCTCTTCGGGATGTTGGAGTATGCCTACGACCTCCAGAGCTTCCGGTTCCTCGACGGGTGGTATGAGGCACATTCGCTCGACGAGCTCTACGAGCGGCTGGCGGAGGCCCTGGCCCGCCGTGTGCTGCGCCGCTGCCGCGACGGCCTGGTGCGGGCCTATATCGGCCAGAACGACGAGCTGAGCGTCGTGCGCGGGAGCCTCAACGTGCGACGTATGGCCTCCCGCCCCTGGGACACGCGGCTGGAGTGTGACTACCAGGAGCATACCGCTGACATCGACGACAACCAGATTCTCGCCTGGACCCTCTTTGTGATCAGCCGCAGCGGGCTCTGTCGGCCAGACCGAGCCCTACCGACGGTGCACCAGGCCTTTCGGCAATTGCAGGGTGCCGTCACCCTGACGCCGGTTTCCGCGGCAGCCTGTGTCGGCCGCCGCTACCACCGGCTCAACCTCGACTACGGGCCACTCCACGCCCTCTGCCGCTTCTTCCTCGACAGCGCGGGACCACATCAGGCTGTCGGCGAGCGGGCGATGCTCCCGTTCCTCGTGGATACGGCCAGACTCTACGAGCAGTTTGTATCAGCCTGGCTCGCCAAGCACCTGCCGGCTGGGCTACGGCTGGCGGCCCAGGAGCCATACACGATCGACCGAGGTCTCTCCTTTGCAATCGATCTGGTGATTCGCGATACGATTACTGGCGAGGCTCACTGCGTCCTAGATACGAAATACAAGCGGGTGGATATGCCCTCGACGAGCGACATCGCCCAGGTGGTTGCGTATGCCGAGGCCACAGGCTGCAAGGACGCGCTGCTGGTCTACCCAGCCGCCCCGCAACGCGCCCTCGATGCGGTCATTGGGGATATTCGCGTACGCAGCGTCATCTTCGACCTCGCTGACGACATCCAGCAAGCTGGCTATAGGCTGATGGAGCAGATCGCGCCAAGCCTGCGCGGCAGCCAATGACGAGCTTGCTGTCGCCGCTCTTCCGTTACGACGCGAACACCGCCTCCTGCTCGAGCCAGCGCTCCACGACTGTCGTCAGACCTGAGAGGACCTCCAGCAGCTCGTTGAGCGGGTAGATTTGCTCTTCCTCCCGGAACGCTTGAGGCGCTTGCCGCCACACCACCTCGGCGAAGCGATCGATGACCTCGCGGTCATACATCAGCCTGAGCATCATCTCCCCACGGCGTCGCACGTCTGGATCGGTGTCAGGATGATCGGCGGTGTAGACGACCAGCCGAAGGCCTGCGCCGGTTGCGACGATGGTGAACCCTATGTCGTCGATCGGCAGGTCGGCCGCGAAATGGAAGAACCCGCGCTGACGGTCATACACCTCCCGGAATGGCGCGATCCGCCACCCAGGAATCGGCGGGCCGACGATGATCACCCGCGCGACCACCGCAATGTTCGCGAGCACGCCTGTGGCGCTGATCAGCCCAACGGGGCCATCAGGATCTCGGACGACGGTGATGCGGAGATCCGGATGGACGGCGCACAGCCGAGTATGGAGCTCTGCCCAGAGCGGGTTCGGGTTGGCTGATCTCGGGGTATCATCCTGCTCCAACAGCGCCGCCAATACGTCGCTCTGGCTCGTAAACCACTCCCAGAACTGATCCCCGTGTGCATATTGATCCCAACGGTCTTGCTGCTCGGTCATCACGATCGGCTCCCGTCTGGTAGGCGGACCACCTGGCCCGTCAAGCTCGAGCATACGGCTTGGGAGCCGAGCAAGGCAAATTAGCCCGTCGTCGTCGTCGTCATCCGGTGTCCGTCAACGGATACGGCGGTCGAGTGATCGTGACCAGAGCGAGGTCGCGGCGGCATCGCGTATACTGGTCATCGTGCACCTCACAGCCAAGGAGAGCTCCCGATGGCGCGTACGAAAGGACGAACGGTAGGCCCGACGAAGGCCAGCGGCCAGGTTGGCGTGGGCGACTCGGTGATCGTCAAAGCCCACGTCCGCGACCCGGACCTCGGGAGCGGCATTGGCGGGTGGCAGGGGAGCATCTCGGAGATCAGCGATGAAGGGAACGTCGTCTGCGTGGACTGGGATAGCGCCACCCTGACTGCCATGCCCGCGTCCACGATTGACCAGTGTGCGGAACAAGGGTTGGGCTGGGACCAGATGTGGCTGGACGTCAGCGACGTCGAGGTGGCGCCACGGCGCGATACCCCGGCGCAGCGGGCGCAGGTGCTGGCGCGGCTCCATGCCCAGCATCAGTGGAGTCATCTTGGCGATGAGGGCGCGCAGATCCAGGCGGTGATTGGAGCGGTAGAACCCGGCGACGAGTGGGCCGTTCTGGAGGCCTGGGATGCCCATCTTCGGCAGGTGCTTCGCTTCCCCTTCGAGGCGGTAATCGCCGAGTCGCAGGATCACGGGCCGCTGCACGCTGGCGACCGCCTGACGGTCCAGGCCATCACCGACCGCGACGATCTCCACGGGCTCATCGTCCGGGCAACGCACCAGGGGCACCGCCTCGAGTTTCCGCTGTGTGACCTGGAGGCGCGCGATCACCGCTCGCCCAACTATGCCCCGCTGCGGGCCTACGTGGTCTGGTTTGCCAACCGCTAGCGCTGCACACCGCGCCCACGGTGGCTCTACTCCAGATGCCTCACTATGATGGGAAGAGGTGGCGATGAGCACTTGGACCCCCGAAGCCCAACGCCTTTGGGAGCAACTCCCTGCTGAGACCCAGCACCTCATCCTCACGCATGTGTGGTGCCCCCACTGCGGCCAGGCCCGACGTATGGCCCTGATTGGGGGCACCATCATCGTCGATGATCTGGTGCTGACGGGCCTATGCACCGTCTGCGGCCATCGCGTGGCCAGACTGCTGGAAGGAGACGGGCTGCGGCCATCCCAAGACGCCGAGCCCGCGTTCCAGCCCGGTGAGGAGGTCATCTGGCTCAAGCGGGTGCCTGGCGGCCCCTACGTCATCCCGATGACCGCGACCGTGATCGCTCGCACCGCCAAGCGGGTCAAGATCGTGGCCGATGACGAGGGGCAGATGGTCACGCGCTATGTGCCCAGCGAGAGTCTGGAGCGCCGAGCCTGACGTAGCCACCGGATGCCACTCCTGCTCTACCCGGCGGCCTCCCAGGCCTGGTGCAGCCAGGTGTGCACCTCGTCGTCAAGCTCAGCCAGGTCGTACAGCTCCAGGTGGTGCATGAAGCGGCCGGGGGCGGGCTCACCCACCTGTTTCCAGCGCGGCGAGCCATCGCGCCAGGGCAGGGCAAGGCTGAGCACTAGCGGCGCCGCAGGGCGACGGAGATAGCGGTCGGGCATCCACACCCAGGCAAAGGCGCGGCGGCGGCGGAAGGCAATCTGACTCTTCGTCGTGCGGAGGCTGGCCGGGCCGAGCGCGTCCACCATCTGGGCAACGCGCGTGAAGAGCGCGTATGGCAGTGGCTTGCCCACGAAGAACTCGTCTGGTGTCATGATCCCACCCTCACGCCTAGGTGAGCCGGGAGAGGAAGGCCGGGGGCACGGTGTCTACCAGCCAGACGCCGTTGGCTGAGCGGTAGAAGACGGAGCCGGCCGCGTGCATCGCCGCCGTGTCTACGACAAGGACCACTGGCGGGCCATGGCGGGCGCCGACGTTTCGCGCAGTCGCCAGGTCGGCAGAGAGGTGGACGTGATGGCGGCGCATCCGCTTCAGTCCCTCGCGCTCAATCGCGGCGATGGCGGGCTCGCTCGTCCCGTGGTAGAGCACCGCCGGCGGCGTCATCGGCTCCAGCTCGAGGTCCACGTCCACACTGTGCCCCTGGCTGGCGCGGATACGTGTGCCCGTGGCGTCGAAGGCCAAGCGGCGCTTGGGGTTGCGGGCGACAACCTCGTCCAGCTCGGTGCGGGAGACCGCCTTGCCCTTGCGTGCGAGGGCAGCCAGGAGATCATCGACGGTGACCCAGCCGCCGGGCTCCAAGGTCAGACCAAGCTCGTCGGGGCGATGGCGCAGGTGATAGGAGAGGGTCTTGCTGATGCGGGTGAGCTTGTTGTCGGTCATAGCGGTACCTGCTGCGATGACCACGCGGCACTACGGCAGGCGTGGTGAGGAGAATGCTGCGCCCAGTGTAGCAGGCGCTGACCTCCAGGAGATGCGGCGTTGGGCTGAGCGCGCAGGACACCTTGACCAGCATCGTGCACGGGATCGATGGTCCAAGACGCTGCGGGGCGCGGTCAGTACATCCGGCTCGTCAGCACCCCGAAGAGCACGCCCACGAAGGCGATGTGGGCCAGCAGGCGCACCGCCCAGCGCTGCCAGAAGCTGGGCGGCATACGCACGCCGACCGTCCAGAGTCCGTAGAGGGCCGCGCCACCCAGCAAGAGGAGGCCCGATTGGTCTAGCGCAAAGGCGGGCGGCCACCACAGGTCACGGATCAGCGTCGCCACCCCGACCCCATACAGCACGCCCGCAGCACGACCAGGCCAGCGTCCAAGCCATGGACGCGGGATGGTGGGCGGACGATCAAGATAGGCCAGGAGCGCCAGCGCGACCGCACTGGCCACCTGGAGCCGCGGGAGGAGCCCCCACATCCCAGCGAGCGCCATCCCGTTCAGGTAGCCACCAAAGCCAAGCACATAGGCCACGGGAGGAATCAGGCAGATCAGGGCGCACAGCGCCCACAGGGCGATGCCAAGCAGTGGATAGCGGGTGGTCATCGGGTGGTAGCCCCTTATGCGCGAAGCTGCGCTTGCGCCACCGGTCGGTGGTGACGTGACGCCCACCGCTCGCCGCACAGTATACTGCATGCATCCCGCTCAACCGGACCGCAGGCATGGCCAAGGGAGGGAGATGCTCAATATCGTGAACGTGGGTTACGACTCGACGAACTACTACGTTATCGAGACGGCGGCGACGAAGCTGCTCGTGGACGTCGGGTTTCCCGGCACCCTGCCGAAGCTGAATCACGCCCTGAAGCGCACGGGCATTACGCTCTCAGCCATCACCTACCTGCTCGTCACCCATTACCACCCGGATCATGCCGGGTTGGCTCAGGAACTGAAGCAGCAGGGGATGACGCTGATCGTGCTCGAGCCCCGGGTCGCGGCCATCCCAGAGCTCAAGCGGTATATGAAGCCCCAGTACCATTACCAGGAGATCATGCTCGACGACAACGTGACCACCAGCCTTGCCCAGAGCCGCGCGTTCTTACACGGGATCGGCATTGACGGGGAGATCATCGCCACCCCAGGGCACTCGGACGACAGCGTCACGCTGGTACTCGACGTCGGCATAGCCTTCATCGGCGATCTACGGCCGCCGCAGATGATCACCGACGAGACCCTCCAGCGAAGCTGGGAGGCGATCCGGGCGCACCAGGTCCAGACGATCTACCCAGGGCACGGGCCGGTCTATCGCCTCGCAGAAGCAACCAGCGGGTGATTCAGATGGAGGGCACGATGAGGCGATCAACGACCTTCCTTCGCCTGCGGCAACTGGTGTTCGTCCTGCTCCTGTCCGTTGTGACGCTGCTCCCGGCGCAGCCCGGCAATGCCCATCCTCGCCCGCCAG
>JAAXUL010001641.1 GCA_013336035.1 Chloroflexales bacterium | reverse complement strand
CGCGGGCGGCCGCGATGCGGGCGGCGGCCACGGCGCTGCCCGTGTTCTCGCCGCCGTCCGAGAGCAGCACCAGGCGCTTCTGGGCGTCGGCCGGGAAGAGCGCCAGGCCGAGCTGGATGGCCTCGGCGATATTGGTGCGGGTCGAGACCGGCACGCTGCTCAGCCGGTCGAGCTGCGTGGCCGCGCTGGGCGCGCGCTCGACCAGGGCGTTATCGCCAAAGAGCACCACCGCGGCTCGGTCGCCCGGCCCCATAGCCCGCAGCGCCTCCTCCACAAAGGTCTCGGCCTGCAGGCGCGCCGAGGGCACTATCGAGTCGCTGGCGTCGAGCAGGAAGACCGTGGTCAGGTCGTCGACCGGGCGCTGGATCTGCGCGCCGGCTATGGCCAGCACCAGGCAGGCGACGATGGCTGTGCGCAGGGCCAGGCTGGTATAGAAGCGCGCGGGCGGCAGGCGGCGCGGCGTAGCTATCGCGAGCGCCCAGAGCGCCCCTAGCAGCACCAGCAGCCACAACATCTCCGGGAACACAAAGGAGAGACCTGGCAAAGTGGCCTCGCTTTCGGGAACTGGCGCCTATTTACTTAGACGGTGCTGTGACCGTGATGGGGTGTAGAGTGCATTGTACCTAGGAAGGCGGGCGGGGGCAAGACAATATTCCGAACACTTGCATTTTTCACCTCAGGAATGTTCCTACGCGGTGTTATTATGGCGTCGTGGTTTTGCCCCCCCCGCGGCGATCCGGTGTGGTATGATACTGGTGAATGCCGGGTAAAAAAGGTCACACCTCGGTATGCCAAGGGCCTGGAAAGTATAGATAAGCAATGACGATAGGGATCCCTCGCGCCGACCTGGCGGCCTATAGCGCGGCCCACCAGGGCGCCGCACTCTACGCGAGCGGGGCCCGGGGCCGGGTCTGGATGCGCGACCGCGACCGGGCGGTCCTGCTTCACCGTCTCTCTACCAACCATATCGAGCGGCTGCGGCCCGGCCAGGGCACCAGCACAGTACTGGCCACGCCCATCGGCCGCATCATCGACCTGCTGAGCGTCTACGTGCTCGACGACGCCCTGCTGCTGGTGACGAGCCCGGGCCGCGGCCCGGCCATCGCGAGCCACCTGCGCAAGAACATCTTCTTCAGCGATAAAGTGAAGCTCGAGGACGCGACCGCGGCCCTCGGCCAGCTGGCCCTCTACGGCCCCCAGGCCGCCGCCCTGCTGGCCGCCCAGGGGCTGCCCGGCGCCGATCTGCCGGCCCACGGCATCGCCCAGGCCTCGTGGCGCGACGCGCCCCTCTACGTGGCGCGCGGGCAGGCCATCGGCGGCGCGGGCCTCTGGCTGATCGCCCCGCCCGAGCCCCTGTCCGAGCTGGACGCGGCCCTGCGCGCGGCCGGCGCCCAGCCCCTCGACGAGGCCACCCACGAGGTGCTGCGCGTCGAGGCCGGCCTCGGCGCCTACGGCCACGAGCTGTCGCAGGAGTATATCCCCCTCGAGGCGGGCCTGTGGGACGCGGTA
>JAAXUL010001640.1 GCA_013336035.1 Chloroflexales bacterium | reverse complement strand
CCGAGGCGCAGCTCTGCCTGGGGGAGCAGGTCGCGCTGGTCGGCGGGGGGCGCGACTATCTCTCGGATCATCTCGGGGTTCAGGTGACGATCAGCTGGAGGAGGAGTCCATAGCTGGCAGGCCCTCGACCCCGCGACGATCACCGTGACGGGCATCCCGATCAACCCGGCCATCGCCGAGCCGAAGGAGCGGGGCGTCGTGCGAACCCAGCGCGGCTTCCCCCTGGAGCGGCCGCTGGTGACGGTCTTCGGCGGGGGGTCGAGGTCGCCACCATCCGCCAGATTGTGTTCCGGCTGCTCCAGGCACCGCGGCCGCTGAGCCTGGTGGTCGGCGCCGGCCGCAATGAGCAGCTGCTCGAGGCCCTCGCCGATGTGGGCGAGGCACACCAACGCGAACCCGCTGAGCGTCGGGCTGAGCCTGGCGGGCCTCGGCGTAGCCATGGTGCTGATCGCCATCCCGCTGGGCGGGTAGGACTACGGTTAGAGACCGCTTTTCATCGCGGCACGAGGGGCGCCCGCGCGTCGGTGAGCGCCTGCTCGGCGGCGTGCAGGCGCCGGCGCAGGGCGAGCCGCTCGCTCTCTGTGGGCAGCCCCGCCTCACCGGCCTCGGCCACAAGCTGGAACTGGCAGATCAGGGCGGCCCGGTCCTCAGGGCGATAGGCATAGGGCGCTACGGCCGCGATGACCTCCACCAGCCGCTGCAGCACCATGGAGCTGTCGCGCCCGTACTGGCGGATGGAGCCCAGGCCGCCCTCGGCCAGGTCCGCGAAGGTCGGGAGGGTCAAGAAGACCCGTGCGCTGCCCAGCCCGTCGCGCAGCAGGGCCGGCGGGGGCGCGCCGTCGGCGAGCAGGCGCAGCGAGTCGCCGAGCCGGTCGAGGCAGTTCATCGCCGTGAGCGGGTCGTTGATCGCCGGCGAGAGGGCGCGCAGCGCGATCTCGACCAGCTGGTTAATCCCGAAGCCGACATCCTGCACCAGCGAGCGCTGCACGCTGAGCAGAAAGCACCGGCCAATCGTGGCGCAGACCTCGGCCGTACGCTGCTCGGCCGGCCAGATCATGGCTAGGACATCGCCCTCCATCACAAACGCGCCCGGCATCGCCCGGACCAGGATCACGCTCTCGTGGCGGCGCGCCTGGTGCACCAGGCGCATACCGTCGACCGCGTCCACGTAGCCGCCTCGCGCCGCGGTGACCGGCATGCCCCCCACCGCGACCTGCTCACGCAGCCGCGCCTCCTCAGGGGTGATGCTGCCCGTGATCGCCCCGAGGGCCGTGTAGGCGCGGATCGCCCGGTTCAGGAAGCGGCTGATCCGCTCGGTGATGACCGGCGCCTGGAGCATGACGCCCAGGTGGCTGATCAGGTAGATCACCGAGCCGAAGCTGACGATGAAGAGCGCCAGGCTGATAGTCGTCGCGAGATAGGGGAGCTGATCCTGGGCCTCGGCCGGGATGGAGAGCCCCACGCTGATGCAGTAGACCCCGGTCGCGGTGAAGCAGCCCATCACGAGCT